>NZ_SDLI01000030.1 GCF_004123195.1 Ammoniphilus sp. CFH 90114 | reverse complement strand
GGTTGACAGGTTTCGTTCATATCAAGGGATCGTGTGTCCGCCTAGATGATATACAGACATATTGTCGATGAGAGTGTATCTTAAAGCAGTAACTCCTCCAATGAAGCACACGAGTCCACGTACCCCATGTTGACCGCTTCCCACAGGTACAAAGAAGCAATCGTATAGTAAGGGAACCAAAGTGATGCTTTTCTCTCTAGGCACGCTTTTCCATCCTCATGTTTATCGAGATTGTAAAGCCACTTGGCTGAGCGCTGCAGTCCCACATCCCCGAGCGAAAGAACATCCAATCGTCCCAAGGAAAAAATGAGAAACATTTCCGCTGTCCATTTTCCGACGCCTTTGACAGAGGTCAAGATTCGGATGACAGTTTCATTACTGAACTGGTCCAATTGATACAAATCCACTTCTTTTGAGATCACTTTGCTTGAGAGATCCTTAATATAGGAAGTTTTCGACCTGGATAAGCCCGCAGCCCTAAATTCCGTGTCTTCCATCAAGAGAATAGATTCCGGCGCAACGACCTTGCAGAGGTCCACGAATCTTGTGTAAATCGTACCCGCTGCTTTCACAGAAAGCAGTTGCCCGATGATGGACATTACTAAGGAATCAAAAGGATCGACTCGTAAAGGAATCGTTAGATCTCCAATGACCGCAATCAGTTGACCTAGTCTCGCGTCAGCTTGAGCTATTCTTTGCACCTTCTCATCATACACTTTTATAACCATCGCTCTTTCCATACGCTCACCGTTTCCGTTTCGAGTAAAACTACTGGGAATAACTTATCATATTCATTAATATTTTCCAAAAAACACAGAAGAAAATACAGGTTCCATAATAGGAACCTGTACTGTGAGGTAATGTATGTTGAAGACTAAAGAGGAAACCAGTGAAGGGACATTTAAGTATTTTCCTGCTGGAGAAGCTCGATATCAACTTCCAAACGATCGACACGGGCTACGTTTTTATCGAGCTGCCGCTCCATACGTTCCATACGATACATTTGACTCTTGATCTCATCGACATTTGTCTCAACATGTTCAAGTCTTGTTTCAACCTTTTCAAGTCTTGTTTCAACATTCTCAAGTCTTGTATCTAGCCTGTCCAACACTTCTTTCATTTCTGTTTGTTGCTGATTCATGGCGACCATCATTTCTTTCAGTTCGATCTGTTGCCGGTTATTGGCGGCCACCATCTTAATCAATTGCTGAAGTATTTCTTCGCTCAAAATTTTCACCCCCTTTCTCTTCATTCTATCATACAACTTTCCTCAAAGGAATTTACTAAAACTGGCTACGGTTTAAATAGATTCTTTGGAATGGAAAGTGTAATTTGAGAGAGGGCCTCCCTTTGAACGGATCGGACTCTCTATTAAAATTAGAGCTCACTATATTTCTTATTGGAGCCGAACGCCTTACCCACAGGATACTTTTCCTTGTTCTTCTCTATCTTGCTTTGGATAGCTTCTTTGATATCAATATTTAGATCATGAGCAAGGTACATCGCATAGATGAGAACGTCCGCCAGTTCCTCCTTGATCTGTGGGAGGTTCTGTTCTACCGTATTTTGGCTATCCTTCCACTGAAAGTTTTCTAGCAATTCACTTGCCTCCAAAGAAATCGAGATGGCGAGATCCTTAGGAGTGTGAAATTGCTCCCAATCTCGTTCTTTTCGAAATTCAATGAGTTTCGAGATGATGTCTTCCATTGTCTATTCCTCCTTATCCTACTCTTTTATTTTAGTACTATGATTATATCATGATGAGAATAACGCAACGAGTTGTTAATTAGAATCAAAAACCCTTAACCACCAAATGGAAAAGGGTCTCATCGTCCTATACTTCTTTAATAAATCAAGGCAGCACACTCTCCGTGAAGGAGTCTACGCTTCTACCTTGTCTCACATAATACTGTTTAGCATCAAAGCGAAGATCCGCTTGTTGTGAAATCGGTCGAAATTTCATTCGGGTTTCAATTCTGTGACAAATTTAGTATAAGGTGTCTGAATAGCGGATTCCTGTGACATTTCACACACTCGGTCTCCATCCTGGGTGCTACTATACGATTAACTTATGAAAAAAACACCAAAACACTCAGTCTTCTCGACACCTACTGTACCTTTTGGTTGTTGGCTAAGTCATTATCTAATCGTAATTGAAGGAGCGAGTTTACATGTCTACGTTAAGCACAGACACCAAGCCCCAAAAGAAAGTTTTACCAATAAAAGGAATATCCTTACTTCTTGCTTTCCTTGCACTCTTAGGAATTCTCATGTTGCCAACGCCTGAAGGCCTTCCCGTCGCAGGGCACCGTACGTTAGCCATTCTAGCGTTTGCCGTTGTGCTGTGGGTATCAGAGGCTGTTTCATATCCAGTCAGCGCCGTGCTCATTACGGTTTTAACCACTCTTCTGTTAGGTTTTGGGCCAAGTTTAGAAGATCCAGAGAAGCTCATGGGTACAAAGGATGCCTTAACCCTTGTCCTGTCAGGCTTCAGTAACTCTGCTGTCATCTTAGTAGCTGGTGCGCTGTTTTTAGCTGCAGCCATGCAATCTACGAAGCTGGATCGCCGAATCGCCCTCACGATTCTATCCAAGGTCGGATCACGAACAAAGAGTATCCTCATGGGAGCTATTCTTGTAGGTGTCGCTCTAAGTTTCTTTGTTCCAAGCACGACGGCACGGGTAGGCGCCATTGTTCCTATCATATTGGGTATGGTGGCAGCCTTTGGCTTACAAAAAGACAGTCGCTTAGCCGCTTTGCTCATGATTGCTTCAGCTCAAGCGGCTTCGATATGGAATATCGGTATTAAAACAGCTGCCGCTCAAAATATGGTCGCCCTTGGTTTTATGGAGAAAGCCTTTGGTGTCCACATTACGTGGGGGCAATGGTTCCTCTATGCCGCCCCTTGGTCGATCATCATGTCGATTGTCCTTTATTATGTCATGCTCAAGGTCATTCCTCCCGAAATAGAGAGTATTCCAAACGGAGGAACGATGGTGAAAAAACAGTTAAAAGATTTGGGTCCTCTCACGCAACCCGAATTAAGACTCATGATTATTTCCATTACGCTTCTGTTTCTTTGGTCTACGGAGGGTATTGTCCATTCGATGGATACGACAACCTCAACCCTTTTAGCTGTCGCTGTCATGCTCACTCCTAAAATTGGGGTGTTTAGCTGGAAGGAAGCGGAGGGGGATATCCCTTGGGGTACGATTATTCTTTTTGCGGTCGGGATCTCCCTTGGGTCGGTGCTGTTAAAAACGAAGGCAGCAGACTGGATGGCAAGTACCATGTTTGATGGAATCGGTCTAGCCACGATGTCCATTGTAGGGATTATTGCTGTGTTATCTATCTTTAATATTTTGATCCATCTTGGCTTTGCGAGCGCTACGAGTCTAGCCGCCGCCTTCATCCCCATTGTCATTGCATTATCGCAAGGATTGGGAGAACATACGGAAACAGCTATTGGGATCGTGTTGATTCAACAATTTGTAGTCAGCTTTGGATTCCTGCTACCCGTAAATGCTCCGCAAAACATGCTAGCCTATGGTACCGGGGCCTTCACGGTGAAAGACTTCCTGAAAGCGGGTATTCCACTCACGATTATTGGCTACCTGCTGATTCTATTGTTCAGCGCCACCTATTGGCAGTGGATAGGGTTACTGTAAAATAAAAAAGGGTTGACCCAAAGGACTCACAAAGTGACCTTTTGGCGTCAGCCCTCTTTCATTTCCCCATCGGGCCGTATGCTTCTCTGGAGGGCAGCCATCACCTCGAGTTACCATCCCTGGCAAACATTATCCATCAGCACTCAATGGATGGATTTCGGTGATGCATCCCGGACTAAGGTACGTTAATCCAGCCAAACCCCATTGGATGGAAGGTCGAGCGGACATGGGTTCCGTTAATCGTGAAAAAGTCTACCCTTCGTGCCTATTTTTAAGCAAATAGAGAATCCTGTGTCCGATAAAACTTCCATTGAGGCTTTTTAGGGAATATCAACGGATCGTATGTCCGTCAAAACGTCTTCCGCTGAAGCCTACCTGATCCATCCTCATTTTTGTTGATGTCTTACTCCCTCTAGCATCCGGATATAGTCCATCGGGAACCCATATTTTCTAGCATTATGAATAATTAAGTCTAAATAGTATCGGCTAGGTGGTTGATGATCACTTGTTCGTTTCGCAGGAACGACTTGATATGTAACCACGTCCTGATAGGTGGTACCATCTAGACCTTCCACATCTACAAAAATCTCATCGTAATTTCGAGGGAAGCCTTCCTTCGCTCGGATGGTAAGGAGATGCTGATCCTCCAGCTCGACTAATAGTCCGTATACACCATGATCGGTTGACTCTTGGATATTGGCCGCTCCCCCCGCTCGACTTAACGAATAGTAATTGAAGAGTAACTGATACCCCACAAGCTTGGCGGGTATAACTTGCTTAAAGTGAATCTTCTTAAACCCTTTCTCCTCACACCAACGATCTAAATCTGCTTGATCCATATTTGACCCATAAGCAAAGTAATACATGATACTCCCCCTAACTAATTGCCGCTGTTTTTATCCCTTCTTCTTCAACATTTCCATCACACTTATAATTCCTATTGTAATCACAACTCCAATCAAATAGGACACATTCATGGATAGATCATTCGAACCGAGCTAGAACCCTCATTTTTTACGAAATTTAGAATCTTTTAATTTATGGATTGAAAAATAGCAGGGCCTAAAGTACGATATGAATAGTACATTAGAACTATCTTAATCTCTATCACTGGTGATCACAGAAGAGGTGAGCTCAAATTTTAATATGGATGAGAAAGATCTTTAGAAAAGATACATTCAGAGGGCAATTGCGTGCCTGGGTAAGATTGTTTGTGTTCATTATTAGTCTCTTCATTCTAGTTCCTACTTTTTACATTGAGTATCAACAGGCATCCAAGCAGCAAAAAGAACACCTTGAAAATGTGCTCAATACGCAAACCTATCACTTTGAAAAGTGGTCTCAAGAACGCTCAGCTGATATTGAAACTCTAGCGAATATAGATATCGTAAAGAACCATGAATACGAAAAAGCAAAAGAATTCTTTGACTATTTTCTAACTCAGAAGACGGACTTTGCCGACCTTGTCTTTATTAATAAAGAAGGGTTTGTTCAGTTTGATACGGTACGTCCTCAAGTCTATGATTCTCTGAAGATTGATGTCAGGAATAGAGAATATTTTCAAGTGGCCAAAAATAAAAAAGAAGGACATATTACCGATGTCCTTATAAGTAAAGTCACCCATCAACCCGTTGTGATCTTTGCCTCCCCTATTATAGGTGACGATCAAACGTTTAATGGAGTGGTCTTTGGAAGTGTAGATTTACATACGATTGATCAGTTTCTTAGCGGTTCAAAGGTTGGGGATATCGGTCATACTTACGTGGTTAACAAGGACGGCATACTCTTGACAGAACTCATGGATCATCCATCCGAAGCATTCGGGGATCACTTTACGATGGATCCTTCGATCCTTAAGCATGTTCGAGACAGTGTGGGGCCTTCTCCCTTGCTATATCAGGATCCTCAGGGAAACTGGGTGTTTGGGGCTATTCAACCCATGAATCAGGGAAACTGGTGGATGATTTCTGAAATTAGGGTTATGGATTCTTTCTTACCTTTTCTAAGAAAAATCGCCGTTCTAGGTCTATGTATTTTACTTGGTACGTTTGTGGCCACACGGTTCATGATCTATATTGCACGGCAAATCGAGCAACCGATACAACAGCTTCTTCAAGGTGTTCGGTATATGGAAAGTGGAGATTACACCTATAAGATCACTGAATCCAACATTACGGCTTCCACCCAAGAGTTTCGCGAGTTATTTTCCGCCTTCAATCGGATGAGTGACAAGGTGAAAGAGAATATTTACTTGTTAGAAGAGCTGTCGACGACCTGTCAGCTGACCAATATCTATAATCGCCGTTACTTAACCGAATACGGGGACAAGATTTTTCGAGAGTGTGTTGAAACAGGTCGGGCCTGCTCGTGTATTGCCGTGGATATTGATTATTTCAAACAAGTCAATGACACGTATGGCCATGGGGTCGGTGACCAGGTCCTCACGCATGTTTCAAGTATACTATCTTCCTGCATCCGAAGTTCCGATATTGTGACAAGGTATGGCGGTGAAGAGTTCATTATTCTATCCCCCTACACCACCCTCCAGCAGAGTCTTATGATTGCCGAGAGGATCCGAGAACAAGTCGAGGCCAATCCCTTTTACTACGGGGATATCCGTATTCCCATTACGATTAGTCTTGGGGTTGCCGAATACAGTATAAATCACGATGCGAATACATTGCCTGAACTCATCCAGCTCTCGGATAAAGCCCTATATCAAGCAAAAGAAAACGGCCGTAATCAAACGAGACCCTATGATGAAAATGGGGCAGCTTATGCATTTAGTTTTTGATCCATCAAAAAAGGGGCAACGAAGCGTTGCCCTCTTTCCTCTACCATATGACCAGGGCTACCAGTGTGGCCAAAACTAATCCGGTTACGACCGGGAAGAAGTTCCTTCGAGCTAACTCGATAACCGAAACTCCGGCAAAGCCAGCTACAGCCACAAGCGATGACCAGGCAATCAACGTTCCTCCTCCAGTCCATACCGCACCCATTTGACCGATGGCAGCGAGAGTGGCTGGATCTAGGCCGGATCCTGGAGCCATAGCTCCCGCGAGTCCGCCTGTCAACGGCAATCCAGAAAACCCGGATCCATCTAGCCCTGTAATCATGCCAACAATGAGAATCCCAAAGGCCGTCAAGAATGCGTTTTGCGGAATGATGCTTTGTCCAGCTGAAACGAGATCAAACAAGAAGGCCGGCTTAACCGCATCATCGCCAAGCGATAGAATCGTGGCGGAGAAATCTCCACTGCCTAAGAAAAAGAATCCAGCTATCGGGATCACTGGCCCCATCGCTTTAAACGCGAAAATAAATCCTTCTGTCACATGATCCGAGATTCTGTCTAAGGCCTTGGCTCGGCCAAAAGCAAGAGTTGCTAAAACGAGAAGAATAGCTCCTACTCCACCAATAAAAGCTGCCCCATCACCGCCCTCAAAACCTCCTAAATTGAAGGCTCCTGTCTTCGAGAGCACCATAATTAAGACGACGGTAAGAAGGCTTAAAGGAACAAGCACGGCAAACACATGACCCCAGCGATCCATCGCTGCCTGCTCCTCACGATCGATGACCTCACTCGCAGCCGCTATTTCGTGTTGGGCTGTACTTACCCCTAATTTATTTAATTCCGATTCAATGGAATGGTCATCGCGCTTTCGAATCGATTTCGCTAAGGAGATATAAGCTATGGCAATCGCCGTTAACCCTACGACAAAGGAGAGAACGAGAGCTTTCTGGGAGACTAGAGAGGTCTCAATTCCGGCAGCTGTCGCACTTAGCATTGGTGCCACCTGCATGACATAGTCAGATGAGATGGACATCCCTTGACCAGCAATAGCCACAATCATGGCTGCTCCCATGGCTGGCAGACCTGCGCGAATGGCAGCCGGAATCAGCAGGGCCCCAATTAATGGAATAGCTGGAGTAGGCCAGAAGAATAGGGAAATAACAAAGGTAACAAGTCCTAAAACAAAGAAGGCAACGTGGCCATTCACCATGACTTTTTCAATCGGGGCAAGCATTTTCTTGTCTGAGCCTAGATCTTTAAGAGCTTTTAACAGCCCTACCATAAACATGATAATTAAAAAGATACTAAAAAGTTCTTTTGCCGCAATGAGATTCGCATTAAAAATTGACTTCAGCCCATCAATCAAACTGCCTTTATAAATCCAACCCACCAACATGGTACCCACAAGTGTAGGAATGACAACGCCTCGACGCATTAGCATCGTAACAATAACGACAATCGTTACAAGTGCATAAGCCCAATGTGCTAAGGTTAACGACATCCTGAACGCCCCCTTCTGATAATTAGGATCTATCTTAAATTCTTATGTAATTTTCCTAAAATTCACCCCTTTCTAAATATACTCAACATTTTTCTTTACCCATAATCTAACACATTTTTGGACAAATGTACAACCATTTGCTAAATAATCTGACAATAATTTTGGATAGATAGCTATAGGTGGAGCTTTACCAACTCATTGGCTCTTCTCCACCCTTGCTCAGTTTTATCTATGAATAGGTAAGGTAAATGAGAAAGTACTACCTTTGTTCAGTTCACTTATGACCTGAATATTCCCCCCATGCTGTTCAATAATCTCTCTAGCAATGGTTAATCCGAGTCCAGTACCTGAAGAAGCACGGTTTGTGGTATTTCCTTTATAGTATCTGGTAAAGATAGATTCCAGTTCATCCTCTGTCATCCCTTTTCCATCGTCCGTCACTTCGAACTTGACAAAATTATTCTCTATTTTTGCCGTCAAGGAAATCAAACCTCCTTCATCGGTAAATTTAACGGCATTGTAAATTAAATTGGCCACAACCTGCTGAATTCTTTTTTTATCGATCTTCAATAAGAGATGATCAGGAACTTCATTGAAAACCAGATATCCTATCCCGCTATCAATCACATCGTGCTCGAATTGTTTCATTAATTCAGTAGCTAGACGCTTTGCTTCAAAAGGCTTCAGCTCAAAACGAAGTTGTCTATCTTCTAGTTTTGAGAGTTCAAATAAATCTTGAGTTAGCTCACTCAAATACACTGCTTTATCATGGACAAGTTTAATGTATTTTTCATCCATCGGAACCATACCATCAAGCATCCCTTTTAGATAACCTCTCAAACTTGTCATGGGTGTACCAATATCATGTGAAATATTGACCAACAAAGTGGATCTAGCCTGTTGCAGCCTCTCCAGTTCGTGAGTTTTTAGCCACAATTGCTTTTCTAATTTCCTTTGCTCCGTGAGATCTCTAGATACTAAGATATATCCAACCATTCTCTTTTGTTTATCTTCTATGAGTGAAAGCGACAATTCATATTCAACCTGAGCCTCATCTAGCATGAAGAAAGAAGGCATGGGTTTTTCTGTCATCACACACTCTTTCATTTCTTTATAATAAGTAGTAAAACTAGGTTCGTGGTTGATAGCATGAAGCAATTCTGTTCCGATAAGACTTTTCGCTTGCACCTCTTCTTGCTTGAGAATCGACCGAACAAATTGAACACCTGCGGGGTTAATGTCGATGATTCGATCTTGCAGATCCACCACCAAAACGCCTTCCGACATATTTTCAATGATTTGATTTTTGGCAATGGGCCATAGGGTGAGAAACTGGTAGCGAAATAAGGCAAAAAACAAAAGAATAACAGATGGAAGCAACGTAAAGGCAACACTAGAAAAGATCTCGTGGGGCAGCAACGACCTGAAAAGGGAAAATATAATCGGGATGCACAAGCTGACCGTAATCAGAGCATACTGCTTACGATTATAGGCAGCTATATTTTTCATATTGAAGATCAAGAGCAGTATGGTGGCTAAATTAATTAATCTCACGTAGTAAAGAAAGAACAAGGACAGACCTGTTGATTGTATCGAGAGTTTCTCATAGTTTCCCACCGTCACTAAGTGAATCTCTTTTCTCATCAGATGATGAAAAGAATCGGTATACAAAAGGACTATTTGAATGAATATGGGGACGCTCATCAGCAGCAGAACTCGCTTCGTCTTCTCTGAATCCTTCCCTATGTAATGGATGACGATACCGAGGACTATTACAGAAGATAAAAGCAACGGAATTTGCTGTAAATTTCTCCACCAGACTTTCATACCGAATCTAGGATCTAAGTATTCCAAACTACTAAAAATACAAAGAAAAAAACCCAACACCATCAGCCATATAAAGGAAGCGACACCCGGCATTTTTCGAATTCGTAAGGAATAGATCAAAAACCACAAATAAAAGAAGGCGGGAAGAAAAAAATACAGAGGATATTGTTCAACAACGAGCATAAATAGTACCTTCTCCTTAGAGTAGAGTGAACTAAAACAAAAAGGAGAGGACATCACCCCTCCTTCTACTTCCCTATTGAACCATGACGGAAGAAGTAGAAAACGCCACTTCCTTACCGTCTTGAATCAAACTCGCGACTACATAAGCGACGGTTCTTCCCAACCTTTCCACACGTGCCTCAAATTCGACCTGTCCTGGTCGTACAGGTCGATGAAAGGTCGTATGTAAATTAATAGAGGCAAACATTTGCCCTTCCTTTAGACTTGAAGCAAGGGCATAGGCCATTGCGGTATCCGCAGCAGCCGAAACAAACCCTCCCATTACCACTCCATTCCCATTCAGGAAGGTGTCTTTGACTTCCCATATTCCCCTAGCTACACCATCCTCTGCAGACGAAGCCTTAATTCCTAACGCCTCATCGCAAGGAGGCGGGGTGCTTCCTTGTTTTACGACATCCATTAAATTATACGTTTTGCTCATTCTCTCTCCTACTTTCTATTTTGTTATGACATTAGTAGTTTCTTTCACAAAAGAACTGCACTTGTTATTTTACCAGTTTTTTCATCCTTTTGTCCTATTCAGTCTGTCATTGTCTCTATGTTTTTATAATATTTCCGCACAAGACGAGCCGCCTTTGATTGGCTAATTAACAGTTGGTCCGCAACCTTTCTGGTGTTTCTATATCTTGCATACGATTTAATGATTAATTCCTTTTCTACTTCCTCTATTACAGAATCAAGAGAGACAGGATGATCAGCAGTATGAGAAAAATCCATATAGCTATTCAATTTCGCATTATAAGTCGATTTTCCTTGGTCTGTCCTTTGCTTTACTTGCTCCATAAGACTTGTTGGCACGTCAGATAGCTGAATGATAGGACCACTCGTGACGACTAGGCTTTCCACCATATTTTCTAGTTGACGAATATTTCCCGGCCAAGAAAATTGATAAAGAATATCGAGAACTTCCTGTGAAATGAGGCGGTTGAGACGATATTTTTTATTGAAAACGGAAAGAAAATGGTAGACAAGCGGAATGATATCTTCTTTCCTTTCCCTTAACGGTGGAATATGTAAATTCACAACATGAAGTCGATAATAGAGATCTTCTCGGAACTGCTTTTCCTGCACCATATCAAATAAATTTTGATTCGTTGCAGACACAATCCGTATATCTACCTTCCTAACCCTTTTACTCCCAACTGGAATAAATTCAAAGTCTTGAATGACTTGCAATAATTTGGCTTGTACTCTTAAAGGAAGTTCACCTATTTCATCCAAGAACACCGTTCCCCCGTTGGCAGCCATGAGAAGTCCTTCTTTCCCGCTCTTATTTGCACCGGTAAAGGCTCCTTCCTCATACCCAAAAAGTTCAGATTCAAGGAGTGGTTCAGGGATGGCTGCACAATTAATCGATAAAAACGGGGCATGACTTCGATTACTCACCTTGTGGATGTACTTGGCAAGGACCCCTTTTCCCGTGCCGGATTCACCTTGAATAAGAACCGTGGTATCCACATGGGAAACTTTCTCACACAATTGGATCACGTGATTCATTTTTTTGTTATTGGTAATAATTTTTTCTCGATAAACTTCACTAACTTCTTCTATTTCTTGCTCTTCTGGAAAGTACAGTTCTTTATAGTCCGGTTCTTGAGTCGTTGTAATGATAAGTTCAATTTCCTGATCATCGTTTAACAAGGGAATAGCCGTCGTAATTAACTCTTTCCCAACATAAGAGGTTTGCTTAATTGTTATGGATTTCTTTTCCTTAAGGACTAGAGGAACAATACTAGGTGTCCAATATCCTTTCGAAAAGATTTCATCATTAAGCTTTCCAATGATCTCACTTTGCTTCACTCCATAGTGCCTTTCGTACGCTTTATTCGCGTAAACAATACGCGTATCCCGATCAAGGACATAAATCTCATTTGGAGAGTGATCAAGAATTTTAATCAGTACATCCGTACTAATTGAAATCTTCTCTTCTGGATTTAAAGATTGATGCACCATCGTCCCCCCTAAACCAACGGTAAAATTGTTTATAATTGACTCAAAATAGTCAAAAATAAATATACTTTGAGTCAATTATAACAATTAAGTCTTTTTCGAGAAAGAAAAAACCTTAAAAACAGTGAAAATAGGAGTAATTAATTTTGGCATGTTTCTTGCTTAATTAAGAAATTAAGAACCAAAACTATTCATATGAAGGAGGAACATTCTCATCATGATTAAAAACGAAGAATTAATAATGACCTTGCCGTATAATCAGTATGTCGACCCTGGAGTACTGGTGAAGGAAAAGAAAGAAATCTTTTATAAAAATTGGATTATGGTCGGTCACACAAGCCAGGTCAAGAACATCGGTGACTTCTTTACCTTCGATTTAGCTGGGGAACCCATTATTATCACACGAAGCACAGATGACAAACTCCATGCTTTCTATAATATTTGTCCACATCGCGGTGCCATAGTGGAACGTAAAGAATCAGGGAATAAAAAAATCCTGCAGTGCTCTTACCATGGGTGGACGTTCCACTTAGACGGAGAGGTGCACCGAACGCCAAATCTAAAGGACATGGACCTAGGGAAGCACCGCTGTATGACAGGGATTCAATTAAAAGTCCACTCATCTATGATTTTCGTTAACCTAGATCCTCATGCTTCCCCCTTCGCCCAGACGTATACATCTTTTTTAGACAATATTAAACACTATATGTTTTTAGATTCAATCAAATTAGTCAGAGAAAGATCTCGTGTGGTTGAAGCGAACTGGAAATCCATCATTGATAACTACTTAGAATGCGATCATTGTTCGATCGCCCATCCAGCCTTCTCAAAAAGATTTGATCTGTCCAAGTACCAAATTGTACCTTGTGATAACTTCTCTTACCAATGTTCTACAGTGAATGATGGGGAAGACAGTACAGGTGCCCGTTTTTATTGGGTATGGCCAAACACGATGATCAGTATTTACCCCGGATCAGGAAACATGACTACGAGTCAAATTATCCCATTGACTGCAGATCGTAGCTTAGCAATATATCGGTATTATTTTATGAATGAACAACTAACCGAAGAGGAAGAAGAATTAATCAAATTCGTGGATCAAGTACGTGAGGAAGATTTTGAACTCGTAGAGTTATTGCAGAAAGGACTTCATTCTCAAGCGTTTGATCAAGGAGTCTATTCACCGACTGAACACGGTCTTCATAGCTTCCACAAAATTTATCAAGAACAAATGAATTTGAAAGCGCTCTAACCGTGACGTTCTTCTATTATAACGGTATGATATTTAGGGGGGAAGATGGACTTGGAACAGCATAAAATAGATAAATTTATTGTAGGATTATCCATATTTCTTATTGCAATCTTTACTGTGCCCGTCTTAATTAATCCACAAAAAGGTGGGGAATTTCTCGGTGCTATCCTAGAGTTCTTAACCGGTACGGTAGGATCGCTTTATTTAATTGCCGCCTTTGCTGTCTTTATTATTGTTTTGTATCTAGGTTTCGGCAAGTACGGGAATATCAGACTAGGAAATACAAAGCCCGAATTCTCAACTTTCAGCTGGATTGCCATGATTTTTACTTCTACCGCTGGTTCAAGTCTTGTGTATTGGGGATTTATTGAATGGACCTACTATTACACAGCGCCTCCCTTTGGGATTGAACCTAAAAGTGTAGAAGCCGCTGAATGGGCATCTACCTATGGTATGTTTCATTGGGGCTTCATGGGATTTGTCATCTACTGTTTACCCGCTATCGCCTTAGCTTACGCCGTCCATGTGCGCAAGTACACTTCCTTAAGATTAAGTACAGCGTGTAAAGGAGTCCTCGGGGATAAAACAGATGGGCCGATCGGTAAATTAATCGATATTTTGTTTATCTTTGGGATCGTCGGAGGAGTCAGTACATCATTAGGCTTAGGAACACCTATGCTGGCACAAGCGCTCTCAGAACTTACAGGAATTCCCCGTTCCGTCACTTTAGACGCAGGGATCATTATTTTCTGGACTCTGATCTTTTCAACGAGCTTATACTTTGGATTGAATAAGGGCCTCAAAGTATTAAGCGACTTCAATGTTTATCTGTATTTTTTGTTCATCGCGATCTTCTTGGCCTTTGGTCCAACCGTGTTTATTATCGATAAATTCGTAGACAGCACGGGTCTCCTCCTTCAAAATTTCATCCGTATGAGTTTGTATACGGATTCTATCGGGGGCTCAAGATTCGCTCAGGATTGGACGATTTTCTATTGGGGCTGGTGGTTTGCCTTTGCCTCCTATATGGCGATGTTTACAGCGAGAATCTCAAAAGGAAGAACGATTAAAGAACTGGTACTCGGGATGTGTCTCGGAGGAACGATCGGGTGTGCCATTGCCTTTGCCGTTTTCGGAAACACAAGTCTATTCTATGAATTGAATGGCATTGTTCCCGTCCTTGATATTCTAGCTAAAGATGGAGCACCTGCTGCCATAGTGGCAACCATTCAAGGCTTTCCTCTTGGTGGTACCTTGTTGCTGGCCGTTTTCGTCATTTTCTGTTTCATCTTCCTAGCCACAACCATTGATACGGCTGCTTACACGCTTTCCTTTGTCTCGACTCCACCCACTCAAGTCGTTCAGGAACCGGCGAGATGGATTCGATTATTTTGGGCTTTCGTCCTTGGGTCGGTTGCTATCATTTTGCTATATGGAGGCGGATTAAGCGCACTTCAAACTCTGTCCGTCATTACAGGTTTTCCCATTTTATTTATCTTTGTCATTATGACCAAATCCCTCTTCCAGATGTTAAAGGAAGATGTGCAGCAAGGACATAGTGGAGCAAATCTTGTAACCTTGCATGATCAAGTCGATGAATCCGTCCCCTCTCAAAAAATTTCAGGGTGATGGTTCATAAAAAAATAGACGTCTCGATTAGAGACGTCTTTGCCTATTATACCCGCGTTCCCCATAAGGCTGAAGATGATCCAGCCACCTTTCTTCCAACTTTTTCAACTCATCCTTTATATCGAAGTAGCCTTCCTCTTTCTTTTTTAAGATCTCTAGCACTTCAAAGACAAAGGAGTCTTCACCGAATTGCTTCCATTCCTCTTGAAGCGCTCGGTTCATATGGCTGCCTACTCTCAATTGAAGCAACTTTCCATTCATCGTTTTTAAATTTACCGCACTGTCAACAAGCACCTTCTGATTCTTCGTATTTTTAATCTGATAGACTCCTGCCTGTTGTTCTCGTTCTTTATATTGTTGTTTAAGTTCTTTTTTACGATCCAATGCTCTCCCATCCTTTCCATTCATCTCTTCAACCAATATTCGCTGCCGTCTGACTTCCGATCCAAAAATCCGTATTCAATCAAATATCTTCGAATAGTGACATAGTCGTCATAAATGTCTTTTAAGATCTGATTGACTTCCTTTTCACTGTAGGTTTGCTCCCTTTCAAAATGCTTTGTGATTTCCCGAAGGATAATCCATTTTTGCTTTTCTCTAGAGGGAAATTTCTTCAATGGCGCTTGAAGCCCCTCCGGGAAGTATTGTTTTAAAATCTTCTCGTTTTCTTCCTTCGTGACATTGTAACGGTCATCGACCATTCTTGCGGTTTTGTGAATCCCAATAAAGGTCGGCGCATGCTCATCCTTCTCTTTTAGCAACTCCATCATAGCCAAAAAAATCTTGGACTGACGCTCCTTCTCTTTCAGTACAAAACGATGATTGCGAATGGTAGAAGCACTGCCAATATTCATTTCCTCCTGCACTTCTCGATCACTCTTGCCTTGATAGAACAGCTGAAGCAGCGCATTCTGATGCTCCGTCAAACCCGTGAGCTTCTTATCTAATTGGATCAAGTATTCAAATACGGAATGATGAACCTTCTCAATATGGTAACGCATAGATCGCTCTGCCTCGTATAAAACACCTTCTTCTTGATAAATAATCCCTGACTCTCTCTCACTCCCGCAAAGTAGACATCGATAAAACTCTCCCTCTTTCACATATCCGCGTTTAAGCTCCTCCAATGAAGCATCCCAAAATCGTTCCGATACATCCATTTTATAAACACAACCTCGTTTTGTTTGTCATTATATAGACATAATATAACTTTATCTATCATACTGCAAGTGTTAGAATGAAATCACAACAAAAATGCCAGATGCATCTCGTCGCAACTTAAACGGACAAGGAATGAAGCGGTATACATCCCTGAATGAGAATGGTGCTGAAATGGTAAAACTAGTAATGTTTTAAATTCAATCTTTTGGAGTGATATCTTATGGAACAGGTGAAATTGTCTCTTGAATATTGAACGGGCTGAGGTTTCTTACCTAAAGCCGTCAGTTTGACGGATGAAATTCTAGGTCAACTTAAATCCCAGGTCAGCGAATTCACCCTCATCCCTAGCTCTAATGGTGTCTTTGAAATCACATTGAACCATGAAGTAATTTTTTCTAAAAAGGAAACGGGTCGGTTCCCAGAAGACAGTGAAGTTCTTCAAACATTAAAAATGAAACTAGGATAAACGAAAAAGAGGCTGCTCCCAACTTTCAGGTTGAGGCAGCCCTTTTTCCTTGTTACTCCGCTCTTTCTTTTTTCCGGAACCAACGCAAGAATGGAAATGGCAGAATCAATCTTCTTTTACCCTTAGAATATTTATGATCTTGTCGACTTTCACTACGATGGACTTTGCTTATTAATACTGCACGGTCAATCACAAGCTTAGATACGGTCCCCATTATCAGTAGACTGAGAAAGGAAAAACCAGCATTCCAAGATTTTTGCAAATAAATGTCTGCCCATTTCATAAGAGGAAGCGACACAAAGGACACAAAACCAGAGAAAACAGCTAAAGCAATGAAAAATGATTTCCATTTTTCAAATCTCTGGTAGATCATACTCAATCCCATTGGAATAATAATAAGATTGGCAGGTAACATGGTTGGAATGATAGGTTCAAGTTGTATCCGATAATCGTACCAATCCAATGCTGTTGCCACATCATCTAAGTTCTTATTTAAGATGTATATCACTCCAAGGAAGGCGATGGATTGAAGGAGCTTTTCTTTCTTGACAATGATAAAAAATAAAACCACAATAAGTACGCTCGCTGCGAGAAGCATCCACCATTGCCAAGAGAACAAAGTATATTTTGTCCATATTTCAATCCTAAGTTCTGTTACCTTGTTTGACAATTGATCAATTTTCTTCCCTAATTCCTCCAATACATTCACCTCAATTTCTAACACTAGGGTCTCCATCTTAGGGTTATTTTACCCAAACTTTCGATCTCTAGATTGGCGGACATGAGATCCCTTGATATGAACGAAAC
>NZ_SDLI01000029.1 GCF_004123195.1 Ammoniphilus sp. CFH 90114 | reverse complement strand
TGTCCAATCCTGTTAGGGGGCTTTAGAGAATGGACGTTCCACCCTAAAAATCGGTTCCAAAAACAGGAATAACGGAACTTTGTCCGTCTATTTGACCCTATTTAACCCCATTATTAAAAATAGTCGGAAATCCTCCGGTTATTTATCTACGTATAATCCCCCTTGCATTCAAACATCCTATTAAGTATTAATGAATGATAGGAGGCTTTTGACCCATGAATCCTTTAGAGAATATTGGAGAAGAATTACGTAGCTTAGGACACGATCGAAGGGAATTAGTAGAAAAAATTCTCTCAGAAGTAGATCAAGGAGATCGCTCAACCTCCTTAGAGTTATATCAACAGTTAAGTCGAGTAAGTGAGCAGGCGATGTCACTCATGCAAAAACAAAAGGAAATCATCGACCACGAAATCAAGAATCTGCAATAAAAGAGAAAGGGTGTCCCAGAAGGTCGGTAAAACCGATTCCGAAATGGACACCCTCCTTATTTATACGAAAAATCCAGCGGTCTATGTAGTAGTGATCTACAAATCTCCTGGTCCTAAGTCATGTTCTCAACCCTCCTTTCATAGACATAGAAAGGTCAGCGTAAAACTTAGTGAAAGGGTGAGAAAGCATGCACATTGGAACTAAGGGTTACTACGTCCAGAAGCTAAAGGAACAAAACATTCGATTGATCAACGGTAAACGACTAGAGTCCATGAAGACACACGAGTTAGCGAATCTCTATGATAAGCATGTGAAAAATAAGGACGATTGAACCTGCCCAAAAACAAGAGGCTGCCTTGAACGGCAGCCCTTCAATGAAGATTATGAGGATGGAGTCGAACACTTTCTAAAGACCTTTCATCGTAATAATCAATCGTCAGTTCTTTTAACCACAAGCCCCTTTCACTACTCCAATTCGTTATCCTTTTGCCAAACTCAGCAAGTGTCTTGGCATCCCAATCATAGCTAAAACTATTAAGAAAGAAAACCCAGCGCCTAAAAAGGAACAAATCCCCCTCTTTCAATTGCCTTTTTCCCCTTTTCACTTAAGATCCAATTCAGCATCTGATTAGCTGCACTATCTTCAGGTTCTCCTTCCCTTGTTACCGCATAGACGGTTGCAGTAAAAGGATATTTATCCGAAATAATATTTTCCTTATTGCTTGGAATGCCATTGATGGAGAGAAACTTCACATTCTCATTTCGGTTCATCTCATTGGCAAAGTAGTAAAAGGAGTATCCTATCGAGCTTTTCGAGTTTTTATAATCTGCCACGGTCGTGATTAGTCCACCCATAGCACTAATCATTTGCGACTGAGGAGGCGTAGCCATAGTTATGTTTTTCATCACCTTTTTTTCCATAAATGTCTGGCTCCCCGAATTTTCATTCCTCTGATAGGCAGTAATGTCCGCATCAGCCCCTCCTAACTCAGACCAGTTCGTCCATTTTCCCGAATAGATCTGCTGAATTTGCTCCACCGTGAGATTTTCAATGGGATTATTTTTGTGAACTAGAAATATAAAAGCATCCTTGCCAATCGGCGTGAGCTTTAACTCTACTCCATACTCTTGCGCGAGCTGCAACTCTTGATCCGATGGACCGGATACGAAAATGATGTCCGCTTTTCCTTGAATCAGGTTCACATAAGCTTCGTGCGATTTATTAAAATACACTTTTTGCTTCGACGTCTTCACTCTCACTCCCGTGGTTTCCCTTACAAGAATTTCTCCAAAAGGGATAGCGGCCGTTGCCCCATCCAATCGCGGCATCGTCTCTAGAGTGAACATCGTAGATCTTGGCACGACACTTACCACTATCACCCCAAGGGTAAGCAGAAGAGGAATCCCAATCATCACCCTTCCCACCTTGTTCCGCATCTTTTCCCCTAAAGAAAGCCCAAGAATATACCCCAATCCAGGTAAAAACGTAGGCAGCAACCCTATAACCATCATCGTGTTTGGATAAGAAATGTAGACCTCTAATGAATCAAGCGCGGGCATCGCCCACAAAACGTAGATCATATACAAGAGCCATGAGAACCCGCCAAAATGAGCACCCGAACTCTGAGCTTTCGTATAGCAAACATACCAGATCAGGAATCCGATCAAAGTTACGGGCAGAATAACAAGAGACCGGTGGACCCAATTCGAGCTGGTAGCTGGACTGTCCTTTACCCCCAACCAGACAAACAGCAATCCAATAACTGTAAAGTAAAGCAATACCGCCCCAAGAAACGTACTGTCTCTATAGGTAGCTAAAGACGAAAACCAATCAAACAGCAGCGTCGTGAGTAGTCCAAAACCAATACAAAACAATAAATAAATTCCTGTAAATCTTAAAGCTCGTTTCCACGTCGCACTCGTACCCAACCCCTCATCCCCCTTTTTTTCTATATAAGGGTTTGACGATGGGAAGATAGGAAAAGTTACAACTTTTTTGAAACAAAAGCCACGGTAAACACGTCTATACAATAAAAGGAGAAAGGAGGACTGACGATGAAAAGTATTAAACCAGGTCGAGGACCTTCTGCCTTAGGGGCTGCGGGAAGTGTAGGGGCCGTCCTTTTTGGTGTTCTTTGGACGATCATCGCTTTCAGTATTACGCGGGATTCTCCGTTTCCGTTGGTTGGAACCATCTTCCCCTTGTTCGGCCTCATTTTTATCGGGATCGGAATTGCCAATGCTGTATTCCATTATAAAAATGCCACATCTAAAAATAGAATGTCCCTCTTGGATATCACAGATCACCATGAGGAGCCCGATCCACTAAACATGAGGTTTCATGGTAGAACAAAGCCCAACACCGAATCTCCCACTAACCATGAACCGGTCCGGAGAGTTGAAGGGGAGTTTTGTCCTTATTGCGGTACCAAAGTAAAGGCTGATTTTAACTTTTGTCCAAAATGTGGGAAAGACATATAAGTACGGACTGCCTACTTCTGGCAGTCCTTCTGCGAAGCCAACGCCACTAGCACTCTCTTCGAAAAACCTCCCATAACTCCATAGGTACACCTGCACCAAGGTCAATCGCATTAAAGTGTGCCTTGTGATCCCTACGTTCTTCTACACGCAACATTCTACCCTCAACCAGGTATCGATCCGTCTCCCACTCTGATTTAGAATCATGCATTGCGCCAATTAACTGATAGCATGGATGATGGAACATGTGTCTATCCATTTCTAACCTCCGAGGATTGTTGTTACTCTTTATAAGGTTAGACGTGCTTGTCGTACATCTTATTTCACACTGTGTAAAACATCACATCACGCTAATCATTTTCCCCCTATAATCAACTTATCAAATCGATTCCGACATCACGACCAATTCAAACTGGAGCAGTCTAGGAGCTGTAAGGACGATAGAGAGGCAGGGCTATTGTCGTTTTGGGAAGTTGAGAATTTTGAAGGGAGAAATTCACATGTTTTATAAAGAAAATAGATTAATTCTTCTCGGTAACACTCTTTTTATCACCTTGTTCCTTACTTTAATCTACTATTCTTTAACTATTATTCCTTTGTTGGCTTTAAAGTAGTTTTATTCGGAGTATAAATTCAAAATCTTTTATATAGATCAATTTTTATGATGGAGGTACGAACATGTCAATTATCCTTACCGAATCCCGATGCAAAGATTGTCAAACGAAATTAAGTTATTATGAAATCACAGAAAAAGAAGGGTTATGCATTCCATGTTATAAAGACCAACAGACTCCGGTCGTTCACACTCGCTTTGTTTTACCTAGGAAGAAAACAAAAAGAAGTAAAGCCATTTAAATGAAAGAGCCGTCCTATAATTAGGAATCGGCTTTTTGTGATTTCCCCTTTTTATGTTCTCCAATGATCAGGAAGGGTTAAATTTGTTGGCAATTTTGTATGCTTATTCCCATTTGCCGCGTTCACTTGGGCTTGGGTTAAAAATACGCTTCCTATTAAATTGGCTCCACTTAAATCGGCATCTCTTAGGTCTGCCCCAATAAAGTCCGTCATTCTCAAGTCAGCATCGCGCAAGTCAGCCGCAATAAGCAAAGCTCCTCTAAAGCTGAGACCTCTAAGGTTAGCCCCTCTTAATTTCGCACCGATGAAGTCGCTCCCCTTTTTGATCTTTCCCGGATTGACCTTTACTCGTACGAATTCACTCGTTTGGAGAAGCAGTGGACTAACCACAGCACGATGACGGGATAGATCTAACTTCAAAATTTTTTCTGGACTTAGCTTGGTGAGCTGTTCCGTCTCCTCAAACACTTGCCTTAGTTCATCATGAATCGACTCGGCTTCTTTATATGTCAATGCTTCCTGTAGATAGTGAAGCATCTCGTGAAGTTGTTGCATAATCGGAAACACTTGATACATCTCCTTCGCTTGAGCGGGTTGCTCTCGCCAATCCTTCCCCCCGTAAGTGACTTGGGAAACCTTTTGACCTGCGCCGAAGCATTCATATACTGTACAACCTTTAAACCCCTTATTTCGCAAATCTTTATGAATCCCACAGCGATAGTCCAATTGTAAGTTTCTACAGGGAGTGCCCCCGTCTTTTTCAATGGCAAAGTCAGCTGACTTCGCATAGGGTAAAGCGACACAACATAATCCAAAACAATTTTCACATTCCGCACGCCATTGGACGGCTTGGGACATATCTACACACCCTTTTTCTATCTAAATTCACTAGATTATTTTATACTAGACTTCCTCTTTTTTACAATGGAATTCATGAATATAAAAGGAAAAGCCACCCTAAAGCGGCTTCTTTGATGGTATGTATTTTAAAATTCAGCTAACTCCTCTTTTATTCTTTCTTTGATTAATTTAACACACTCTTCTATTGTTTTGGCGAAGACTCTTTTCCCATTGACTAAGGCATACGGACTTCGACTGCATAAGCCGCAAAGATTAAGACATTCCATTCGAATGACCGATGCCTCTGGGAACTCTTGTTCCAATTCCTCTAAATCGAAAGCGGTAATGAAGTTTGCATTGCACACTTCCACAATCACAATCCCAATCTCTGTCACCCCCAACTTTTAATAATTATTGTTTGTTGTTATAATGATTTTATATCTTTGTGAGCCTAACGCCAAACAGGCAGCGATATCCTCTCGCTGCCTACCTCACACGATAAACCTATACCCAGAGCCCCACACCGTACCGATATATTGAGGCTTGGACGGATTTTCTTCGATTTTCTCTCGGATTCGAGCGATATGGACCGTAACCGTAGAGGCGTCACCAAGCGCATCCATCCCCCATATCCTCTCAAACAGCTCATCTTTGCTGAATACCCGGTTTGCGTTTTGCAAGAGGAACAAAAGCAGGTCGAATTCCTTGTGAGCCATCGTCACCTCTTTTCCATCTATGAAGACTCGTCTGGCCTCTTTTTGCACCTCTAGCCCTCTAACTACGATCTTACTCCCATCGTCCCCCTTCCCGAACCTCTCTTTCATCCTCTCGAACTTGTTGAGGTGAGCTTGAACCCGGGCCACCAACTCGCCCGAGCTGAAAGGCTTCGTAATATAATCGTCTGCACCTAGACCAAGACCTTTAATTTTATAGATTTCTTCCGCTCTTGCGGAAACAAGAAGCACGGGAATATCTTCTTTTTCCCGGATGATCTTCAATAGCTCGAATCCATCCATTCCCGGCAGCATGATATCTAGAATAATAAGATGGAACGTTTCTTTCTCGAGGGCCTTCAAGCCGTCAGTTCCACTATGCACAATTCTTACGGAAAAGCCGCTCAGTTCTAGATAATCCTTTTGAAGATCTGCAATACTGTGATCGTCCTCTACAATCAATATGCTTTTCATCCTAGCCTCCACAACCCTACTCATACTTTTTCAGAGAAATCATCATGCGGGTTCCAACTCCGACCGTACTCGCAACCCAAATCTTCCCTTCGTGACCTTCCACAATTTGTTTCGCAATTGCAAGGCCGAGCCCGCTGCCGTCGGCACTCTTTCTCGATGGATCGGCACGGTAGAATCGATCGAAAATATGGGGGAGATCCTCCTCCGGTATGCCTCTTCCATTGTCTCGAATTTCTATAATCGCTGATGTTCGGGTTTCCCTTAAGAGGATATCCACCCGTCCGTCCGCTTTTTCCATGAACTTTTTAGCATTGTCTAAGATATTTTGAACGACCCGTTTCAACCGTTCTCTATCAATAGAAACCATGACAGGTTCCTTCAGTTCGTTGATTAAGGTCAGTTTCATGTTGGCTTTTTCGTATTCATAATGATAGTCCTCAGCACAATCCTCAAAATATTGAGCTAGATCGGTTCTCTCAAAATGGTAAGGAATCTGACCCAGATCGAGTTTTGAGTACAACAGAAGATCGTCAATCATGGCGTTCACCAGTATCGCCTTGGATCGGGCTGTTTCTAAGTAGGCTTGCCTTTTTTCGGGTGTGTGCGCCACCCCGTCGATAATCCCTTCAATGTATCCTTTGATCGATGTCACAGGAGTCTTCAAGTCGTGGGAGATACTTGAGATCAAGAACGTTCGATTCTCGTCGTATTTTTGCTGCAGATAAATGGATTCCTTCAACTTTATCCGCATCAATTCCAGCGTCCGGCAGAGTTCCTTGACCTCTCCTTCGCCTTCCTCTGTAATCCCTCCACTTAAATCCCCTTCACTAATTTTTACCGCGGCATCCTTAAGCCTAGAAACAGGCGCAATGATCCCCCGTGAGAAGCGGTACGATACCCAAAAATTAGAGATCAAAAAGGAAAGAATAAAAAAGCTAATCGTAAAAACCCCTAAGAACAGATAGAAATTTGCCTTCAGTTGGACAGGCGCAAGCAACAGAAAGACGCCCTTATCTCCCGTATGGAGCCGATAGTCTGCCCTTGAAAACATAAAGGTTCTGCCATCGAGCTCTATCGTATCCTGATCCGGTGCCCGATCCGACAACATCAAGCTCTTTTCGATATCAATTTCTTTAAACTTCCTCGTGGAGTACAGAACCTCTCTGTTCTTTAATATCACCGCATCTGCCCCGATGGCCTTCACCTGATTAGATAACTCTTGTTGATACTGTTGATCAAGCAACTGTTCGAACTCCATGGAGATCGCTGCCCTTTTGATTTCACCGAGCCCTGACCTCACCTCAAAGATTCTTTTCAAATCATTCATATCCGCTTCCGGGCCAATGATCCTCGTATAGGCAGCAACAAAGAGGATAACAGCGAGAACAGTTAAAGCAATAGAAACCATCACGGCCATGGCATTCATAAGAAAAAAGCGTTTGGTTAATTGCATTGAAATTACCTTTCTATATATCCTTGCGGTCAAACAAATAATATCCCGCCGTAAAGAACATTATACCACTTCCTGCCATAATTAAGATCTGGCGAAATATTTTATATCCATTCATCGTTTCGGATATCCAAAGGGTAT
The DNA here is from genome assembly GCF_004123195.1 of Ammoniphilus sp. CFH 90114. NCBI lineage: Bacteria > Bacillati > Bacillota > Bacilli > Caryophanales > Paenibacillaceae > Ammoniphilus > Ammoniphilus sp. CFH 90114. The sequence continues at coordinate 11,267 of NZ_SDLI01000029.1, read as the reverse complement.
ACCAGTCAAACATAGTGGTGATAAAGAAGCTCGAGTAAGTTGAAAAAACAATACCCAGGAACTTAAACCCGATAAAAACAATAATCGAGAGGAAAAATACAGCCAGTCCTCCCCTTATGAGATTAGACAGCAAGACCACAAGTAAAGCAAACACGAACACCGGTAAAAACGTGGCAGAGTAAGCTAAAACTACTCGGATGATTCCGATCAAACTGGCAGAAGAAGGATTAAACAATAACCCCGCCAGGATCGATAGAATCATGACAAACATCAGATTCGCAAGGATAAACAAGGCTAAGGTCGCTACCTTGGCACTATATACTCCAAGCCTAGAAACCGGTCTTGTTAGTGTGATTTTCATGGTATTGGAGGAGAATTCTCCGTTAAACATATCGATCGCGACGAAGGTGGCAAACAAAGGCAAGATCGTATAAATAAAGATCGATAAGACCACTAAAGGAAATTCCGTACTACCTACTACGCGCAGACCCAGGCCATGCTTAATCGCCGTCACAGCGACTTGACCGATTAAGACGGCAAGAATAGAGAGTATGGCAGCTGCCACAATTTTTTTCTTTTTCAACAACTTTACAATTTCATTAATAAACGCTGGTTTAAACCCTACCATTTCGATCCACCTCACTGACAAAATAGTTTTCTAGTGAAGCGTAATCGGAAAGAATATTTCGGGTATACTCTACATTGACCAGCTTGCCGCCATAGACCACACCAATTCGGTTACAAGTAAGCTCCACATCATGAATCAAGTGGCTGGAAATAAAAAACGTCGTTCCTTCTTCCTCAGCCAGTCGCTTAATCAGTTTTCGCATATCCAACATGCCCTCGACATCGAGTCCATTCAATGGTTCATCAAGAATCAACAGCTTAGGCTTGGACAGAATGGCTGCCGCAACTCCCAACCTTTGTTTCATCCCAAGCGAAAACTTCTCTGATTTTTCGTTTTTAAATTTAATTAAACCAGTGATTTCCAGGCATTCATCAATTCGCTTCTGGTCCACCCCAGGGTAAAATCTTGCGAATAGCTTTAAATTATCACTCGCCGTTAGATAGGGATAAGATTCCGCTGTCTCAATAATACAGCCTACATCCTTCATCGCCTGAACGTAAGTCTCAAATATACTTGCACCAAAAAACTTAACATCCCCACTGTCCGGCTTAATTAGTCCAGCCATCATTTTCATGGCCGTTGTCTTTCCAGCCCCATTCGGTCCCAAGAAACCAAAGACATCCCCTTGATCCACTTCAAGGTTCAAATTACTGATCCCACGGCCGTTTTTATATATCTTGGTTAAGCCCGTAATTTCTATCGCTTTATTCTTCAACACATTCATCCCCTAGCTAAAATGACGTGGTTGAACCCTCAAGCCAATAGACTTGAGGGCACACCCTCATGTTTTATTCTTCAAATACGCGATTAAATTGTTGGTCAAAATTCGGACGGGTATTGGATCTCCAGGAATCCTTATCGATCATTTCTATTTGAAGGTCAAGATAGAGCTTACCAGGGTTGCTTAGATGAATCGAACCGGTTTCCTGCTCCCCTTTAGGATTCGTATACGTAAACTTCGGATTGTAGTCGTTCTGCTTATACTCAAACTTAAATTGGTACGAATCAGGATGATCTGTTTCAAACCCTGGCTTTACATTTTCGGAATACGCACCTGATACTTTACCGCCATCTACGCTTGTAATCTCAATCACTCTTTCACCAATCTTAACAAACTTACCATCTTTCTCTACAACAATGTCATTTTTGTATGTCCCCACATGTTTACTAGTTAATCCGCCAAAATGACTAACTTTCTCCACGTTTGCTCCATCGAGATCAGGCTTGGTGATCTTTGTAGTGCCCACATCGGAAAGCTTGAAGACCACATTCAGCGTAAGATCATGCTGAACACCGTTCTTATCCACTCCTGACAGCATGATATCTCCTGTGACATTTTCCAGGAATCCTTCTTTATTTTCAATCGCGGTTCCCGTAACCTTCTTTACGTGAATATCGCTCTCAATTTCAGCAAACTCCATTTTCCCTTCCATGTGGGCTTGGTCTCTCATCATTTGCTTTACTCCAAATGAAGAGACAGCATTCACGATAGCAGGGACTTGCGTTGCACTCAGACTCCCTGAATAAATTCTTCCCCCCTCAGGTCTGTCTTCCGCTTGCACATAGTCCTTCAAATTGCCAACCAAGGCATCCACGATCTTCTCAATCTCCGGTGCCCCCTTCTCGTTAAAAGGATTGCTGAATTTGCTCCAATTTTCCCTATCCATATCCTCAGGGAACTCCGTCACATAATATTTGTTTTCTATCCCACTCTTCCAGATGCTAACCTGTTTATCAGAATAGGAGTAATTACTTGTACTCTCGCCATTAGCATATTGGGTTACCGTCGAATTTTCCGATGCCTGCTTTTGGGTGTCCATTTTATTAAACGTGGACGCCTGCATCAAGGTGTGATCATTATCTTTTAGCGTAAACAACGCCTCGATCGTATAGTTGTTCAATCCCTTCTCCATCTGAGCAGCGGTCGTTTTCGCTGAATCCTTTAATCGGTCATATCCAGAGCCTAGCATCATATCAGCAAACGCTGTGGAAACAAATACACTTGCCCCAAGTGCAAAGGATAACACGGTCATTTTCTTCTTACTAAGTTTCATTATCTTTTTCTCCTTCATCAGATATTGGAGGAAACGTTTCTTCCTTGTTTTTCATTATAGTAGGCGGCTATTGAAACTATCTAAATAAACTATTAACAAATTATTAACTCCATGGACAACGTTCAACCTTTTACCGCGCTAATTGACGGAGACATAGAGTGTATAACTCGGCAACCACTCCCGCCAAGACTCCATTCTCAACAAACGAATGAGCTTAAAGATTAAGAATGGACGAATATATTAGAATTAAGCTATAATGAAAAAATTCAAACTGACAACCGAATATAGAAGAAAGATAGGAGTAAGAAAATGAAACAGGAAGAATCTTCGAGATCGATTGGCTTGCCATTACTCATCTCTATTATCGCAATATCGTTCGCGGCCATTTTCGTTAAATGGTCAGATGCACCAGCCACTATTTTAAGTATGTACCGCATGTGGCTTGCCTCTCTCCTCTTAACCCCCATCGTTTGGATCAAACGGGAGGAGTTTAAAAAATTAACTAAAAAAGATTGGGGCTTGTTAGCTCTTTCTGGTTTGTTCTTGGCTTTACACTTTGCCCTTTGGTTCGGCTCTCTGAAGTTAACCACCGTAGCAAGCTCAACCATTATCTTAGCTTTGCAACCTATTGTGGCGTTAGTCGGCGGTTTTATATTATATAAAGAAAGAACCAACATTTCATCTCTGATGACAATGGGCATTGCCGTGATTGGAGCCATTATGGTGGGCTGGGGAGATTTTGGATTAAGCAAGGAAGCCATACTGGGTGATATTCTTTCCTTCCTAAGTGTCATTGCGGTGGTGGGCTACTTGTTAATCGGACAAAGCACCGTCAGAAAAGTATCGCACTGGATTTATACCTTCTGCGTATTTTTCTTTGCTTCCATTATGTTATCTGCTTACAACTTAGGTACAGGAGTTGCTTTTGGCGGATATGAGGCAAAGGAGTGGGGGATCTTTCTCCTATTGGCAATCGTTCCTACCATTTCACATGTCATTAACAACTGGCTGTTAAACTATGTCAATACAACGACCATCTCTATGAGTATTTTAGGTGAACCCGTCGGAGCGACAGCCTTAGCCGCGATTCTTTTAGGTGAGCTGCTTGTTGGTTGGCAGATTGCCGGAGGCCTTCTCGTTCTAATCGGAGTTTTTTGCTTCTTAATCCAACAACAAAAACCAATACCGATTAAAGAAGCAGCGTAAAATAGCAGTCGGACCAGTATTGAGGTCGGCAAAGATCCCGGGTGGTACCCCGGGATCTTAGTCGGGCCAATATCAGGTCCTCAAAACCCTCGATTGACACCCTCAAATCTCACTTGAGCTATTTTCAGGGCTCCAAAACCCTCGGTTGGCACCCTCAAATCTCACTCGAGCCATTTTCAGGTCCTCAAAACCCTCGGTTGACACCCTCAAATCTTACTCGAACCATTTTCAGGGCTCAACCTCCCCGGTTGGCACCCTCAACGCTAGATCAAAACCTCAAAATCACGAACCAAAACGGCACTCCCTGTAATCTCCACGATGTTACCCTCATTCACCGTGACAAGCACTTTACCATCCTTCCCCATCTCCTGTCCCTGCTCAATCAAGAGTTCAAAGGAAGCATCGGGCTCCTTTGCTATATATCTGGCGTAATAGGCGCCCATCACACCTGATGCCGTACCCGTGACCGGATCCTCGATTGTTCCGGAAAACGGAGATGAAAAATGACGACCATGCATCTGGGCAAGGTTATCATAAGTCTCTAGACAAAAAGGATGGACGGATGCTCTCGGCATTTCCTTGAGAATGTCAGGAAAAAGCGGGTTATTGGGTTTCATTCGTTGACAGACCGCAAGACTGTTGATTGGAACTAGGAGCGTCCAAACCCCTGTACTTCCATACATAATGGGTAGGCTGGTGTCGAGATCTTCTTCTTTGATCCCCATTGAAAAAGCTAATTGCTTTAAAGAGCCTTGAAACTCTAAAAACTGAGGAGCTGCTTGTCTCATCGTAATGTAAAGTCCGTCCTCGTTTGAACTCGTCTTAATGGATAAGATCCCTGCTTTCGTTTCAATCGTAAATTCCGTTTGATCCCTTAACAAACCTCTAGACTTCAAAGCATACATCGTGGCAACGGTTGCGTGACCGCAAAGGTCCATCTCTGTACCCGGAGAGAAGAAGCGAATTCTTACATCCGCTTGTTCCGATGGAAGGGCAAAAGCCGTTTCATTAAATCCCACTTTTTCTGCTATGGACTGCATCTCTTCTTCCGTTAGATGTTCAGCATTCAGCACGACTCCCGCCGGATTTCCTTTGTGAGGCAGCGTAGTGAACGCATCATAGTGATAAACCTGTATGGTATTCAAATACACCCCAACCTTTCATTCTACTTATACTGAAACACCAAAATACCAACGATCATAATGACAATACCCATGATTTTATTTGTTGTTAATGGCATTTTCTCTACTCCAAACCAGCCAAAGGAATCGATAAAGAAGGCTAGCAGCAATTGTGAAATGAGAATGATGGCGACAGCATAAGCAGCACCCAAAAAAGTAATGCCTTTCATCACACTAAAGATAATCAAGACACCAAACGCCCCGCCTAAAAGATAAAGCTTGTTCACATCTTGCAGTTGACTTAGACTTCCATCCCTTATGATCATGAAAATCAAGAGAGATACAATAAATCCTAATCCATGAACGATCACATTGGTTTGCCATAAACCAATTTTCATACTTGCATTGGCATTAAACACACTTTGCAAACAAATAAACACACCCGCCATTAAAGAAAATAGTATTCCTTGCATTCCATTAACTCCTATCCATCACATCTTCGCATTACAATAGTGTTATAGTAAGTTCTATCCGATAAAAGCTTGTGCATCATTCTCTTCAGCAGAACTTACTATATAGGGCAGATAACGAACAGCCAATTCTCTTGGGTCGACTCTCAAGCAAATGATCCTTCTTTAGGTTTAAACTGTCTTTATAAATGGGATTCATTCATATTACTATATTTTGGTTTTTCCTGTACATACCATTAAGCATTATCTGCGAGCCGTGCACTGGAGAATGAAGAACCTAAATAGAAAAAGACCCCCATTCTAGCCTGAATGAGAGTCGCTTCACCTGAATACGATCATCGACTACTCTGATCACCATAACACTTACTTCTGTTGGTTAAGTGAAAAAGTTCACAAACTATCCACAGCTTATTCGACTACGATCGGCTATAATAAGAGTACAGAAAGAAATGAATAACAAATAGATGAGGCTATCATGGTCGGTCTCTCCAAAGAGATTTAAGCACGGATCAACATCTGAATCACTGGATCAATGCATGTAGTAGTATCCAACGAAGGATTTGACAGAGTTACACGATTTGAAGGCAGGCGTAAAGACAATATTTCTCACAAGAGCATCTGGTGTAAAAGCTTAAGGAAATTTAAGAGACCGGAGGGACTGACTGTAATAGACTCATCCATTAAGAAGCCGCGAAAGGTCGGCTTCTTTTTTTATGAATGGACATATGAACTGATGTCCGCTTTTTAATAAAGATGGATAAAATTAAAAAATCCCCCTTTTCAGTTCCCAACCATAGGTGGGAGAATGGAGGATACGTATTTTATAGGTAGTAACGAGAAGACTCCTATAATCAGGTTATTCTCCACTCTGCTTTCTTTACTCCGACAAAGGACATCCATGAAAAAAAAGGGACTCGTCTATAAGAATCATAGCGATTCAATAGCTCATCAAGCTTTTGACTTACTTGAATGACTTCTGAATCTAAGATCCCTTTAGACAAGGTCAGTCGATTTAGCTGCATGCGCAACATTTCAATCTCTTGCAGCAGCTCCTCAATTTCCTCTACTTTAACCATGGACATCTCATCCACTCCTATCCTATTGTGTAATTCATTAGCATCGATTTTAGAATTTTTTCAGGACATAACAACTAATACTCATCATATGCAAAAAAACAAGCCACATTCATTCTTCTTTTGTCACGTGAAAAAATTCACAAATTATCCACAGCGTTTTACTCTTCCATCCCCTATAATTAAGGTACAGATATAAATAAGTAAATAGATAAGGCTATCACCGTCGGTCTCTCCTTACAGGTAAAACATGAACACTTGTGAAAGACTACTTAACATCCGATCCCCAAAGGTAGAAGTTTAAGCCATAAGTCGGAGGGACTGACTGTAATAGACTTATCTTGATGCTGACTCTTTTGGGGTCAAGCCTCTTTTATTTCCCCTTACAGCCCCTCTTCTGCTTCCCATCTCGCGATTTCATCCCGCACTCGTGGTGCCACTTCCTTTCCCAACAACTCAATAGCTCTCATCACGTCCCCATGTGGCATCGACCCCACAGGTACGTGAAGCATAAAGCGAGTGATTCCAACCTGCTTTCGTAGGTGAATGATCTTCTCAGCTACTGTCTCTGGATCCCCAACGTACAAGGCCCCTTCAAATCTTCGAGCCGCATCGTAACTTCTACGGGTATAAGGTCCCCATCCTCGTTCCCGTCCTATCACGTTCATGACATATTGCGTAGAAGGGAAAAATTTATCGGCCGCCGCCTGTGTATCCTCTGCAATAAAGCCGTGAGAATGGGACGCAACAGGTAACTTCGCAGGGTCATGACCAGCCTGGGCCGCTGCCTTCTTATACAGTTCAACCAACGGAGCAAATTGCAATGGACTTCCACCAATAATAGCAAGAACAAGCGGCAGTCCTAACAAACCAGCCCGTATTACCGATTCTGCATTGCCACCGCTGCCAATCCACACGGGTAAAGGATTCTGGATCGGGCGTGGGTATACTCCTCGATTTTGAATAGCTGGCCGATGCCCCCCTTTCCAGGTCACTTTTTCTGACTCACGGATCTTCAATAACAACTCCAGCTTTTCCTCGAAAAGCTCATCGTAATCGTTCAAATCATAACCAAACAGAGGAAAAGACTCGATAAAAGAACCACGACCCGCCATAATCTCAGCCCGACCATTTGAAATGCCATCCAAGGTCGCAAAATCTTGAAACACGCGTACCGGATCAGCAGAGGAAAGTACGGTTACGGCACTCGTCAACCGAATTCGTTTCGTTTGTGGTGCTGCTGCTGCCAGCACAATAGCAGGAGATGACGCGGCAAAATCCTCCCGGTGATGCTCGCCCACACCAAAAACATCCAACCCTACTTGATCAGCGAGGATAATCTCCTCAACCACCTCACGCAAACGCTGTGCATGGCTAATAACCTCTCCCGTATCAACATCCGGAGTCGTCTCAACAAATGTACTAATCCCAATTTCCATTCTAAGCATCCCTCCACCATTTATATTAAGTATATTTTGAGGTTTTTCCTTGTCAATTTCAAGTTACTAAACGCATTAAAGTAACCATGATGAAATATATATGGACCCTTCCACGTCTAATCTTAAAGAAAGCGAGGGATGCAAACATGAGTCGCATAAAAATAGGGCTAAGTCTGTTAGCTCTTGTTTTATTGTGGGTTGGCAATATGACTTACTATCAACGACATCAACTCGATGAGCCTTTATTTATGAAGCATTATTATAATATCGTAACCTTGGGAAATCAGCTCAATTTTGAGTTATATTACCTGGTCAATCAACGAGAAGATGTAGGCATATATCGGTTGCATCTACCAGATAGCGAAATTGATCTATACCCTACATGGGAACACGACAATAACCATTCACAATACCATAAGCTGAAAAACGCACGCTTCGAATGGGATGAAGTCGCACTGGAATCTCTTAAAGATGACATGCAGATCAGGGAAATTGAAGTAGAATTCACAAATGGATCTCGTAAACTAGTCGATATTGGGGAAATCCTGATTCGCAAAACAAACGAGGACCCTGCTTACATCCACAGCCAATCCAGTGGAAGTTCATCAGACAACACAGGGTTTTCCCATTATAGACAAAAAGAAGAACTTAAATTCATCGGACTGAAGCACTTGCCACCACAACTAGATGCCAAGTACTTGTCTTTTCAAGTAAACGGTCAGCATGTCGAGGTTGCTTCTCCGTCTCACAATTTAGATTTCAAGCCATATCTCGAAGTGAAATATGCCTTTCACTTCCCTCAGGATGACCCAAGAGCCCAAAATATCTATTCGAGTATGTCAGAATTAGAGGTCCAAACCCCTGATGGGCAGATAAAAGAGGGCTTAATGTTTATCAATTATACTCCGAATTGGAGTACCGCGGATATTCGAGCCATCCTTCGTGAGAGGAGGGCAAAATAGTATGTACACTACTGCCTATCAACGGCTTTTTCAAGGATTCTTGCTGATCCTTCTTGATTTACGAATTCAATTCTTTGATATTCTACCTGACTTTGTGGGTTACATTCTCGTTTTCCGTGCTTTAGGGATTTTAGCATCACAGCACCTAAATTTTTCAAAGGCGAAACCCTTTGCCCTAGCCCTAATTTTCTTGTCCTTAACCAACCTACTACCGTTTACACAGGCGAATCTCTTGGAATACTCCTTTTCCACACAAGAGTTAGGATGGTTAGTTATTGGGCAAGCCATTATTTTAACTGAACTCTTCCTTCTCTATTGGATAATTCAGGGAATCTACGAAGTGGCGAAAGATAGAGGAAACGAAGAGCTGCAAGAAAAAGCCCAATTCCGTTGGAAGTTTTACTTTATAGCCACCTCGGTCTTGCTCGTCTATACTCCTTTTGCGCTTAATCTAGATCCAGCTTGGGTCCAGCTTATGATCCTTTTTGTGGTCGCCCTGTTCTTGGCTATGCTTCTCATCCTAGGTCTGATTCGTTCGGCAGGGCGAGAGCTTAAAGATTAAAATAAAAACGGCAGAAGCCTGTGCTTTGCCGTTTTTTCTTATGGCTGTTACGATCCTTGCTTTAAAAGTTCCTTCGCCAGTCTTTTCGGTGCTGCTTTAAGATACGCCTCTTTGATTAAGCCAGTGAGTTCATCCCAATCTATAGGTTCTTCAGACTTAATCGACACCCAACCGTGGTGACCGATATACGGTGTTTTGACATATCTCGCTTGCTGTAGAAGAAGCTCTTGAGTTTCCCGATCCGACTTAAAAGATAGGCCGACTACCCCCTCTTCATTTTCCCCCATCATCACAAACGATTTCTGCCTGACTTTGAAGGTAGTGTGACCGAAACCGTCTATGATTTCCTCCACCTCAGGAAACTCTCCGCAAATTTGCCGTACTTCCTTCAACATCTCCATACCCTTTTCTGATTTCAAATTTTTATCGTGACTCATTTGACATCCCTCCGAACAATTTTATGTTATGTCTTATATTTATTCTTGCATTCTTTTCCACTCCATGTTATTAGTTGACTAACGAAACGAAAAGAAGGAAAGAAAGATGCTAATATTACAAATGATCAATCTAGGAGTTCGATTTACATTAGAGCTTGTCGCCCTATGGATCTTTGGCTATTGGGCCTATCAGATGGGTAGCACTGGGGTTACGAAACTTTTGTTAGGCGCAAGCGCTCCTCTTGGAATTGCTATATTGTGGGGAATATTCGGCTCTCCCAAAGCTATTTACCCCCTGACCGGTGGACTCCACTACTTACTTGAATTTATAGTCTTTGGACTGCCCGGCTTGCTATTATGGTTTTTGGAAAAACCAAACTGGGCGATCGTCTATGGAGTTGTAGTTGCAGTAAATAAGGTGTTGATGGTAGTCTGGGACCAGTAATTACTAATAGTGGAGAAGTACAGCCTTAAGCTCACCTTCACTTGCGTTACTAAAGCAAGAAGCTGCTTCTTTACAAAATTACGCTTTTGGACTGGAATATAGCAGGAGAAAATTCCGTTATTCACTAAAATTTAACATTTTTGATCCTATTAAGAGGAAAATTTCCGCTAATTGATTAAAATTCATTCTCAAATTGCCTTTTTAAGCTAGATAACAGGAAAAAATCCGCTTATTTTGACTCTTTCTCAACCCAAAAGTGAAATAACGGAAATTTATCCGGCTATTTTTGGTTCTCATGAGACGTATTGGATTTCTTTTCTTGAGAGAGGAAAAAAACGAGGGTAAATAAGCTATTGCGTTGATTTCTTTATTAAATGAATATCAAGCTCTGTGTCAGCAACTCTCCTATTTATATAATGAACGCTTTCTTTGAGGCCACGGACTTCTCTAAGGATAAGGTTATCACAATTTATGTTTTCCAGATGCTTAGACTCAATGGAAGCTTTCAACTCTTGAATATCACTCTTGGTAGCCATCGTTGTTCTTATCGTCTTTAGTTCCCCATTAATCCCATGCACTTCTCCATTGAGACCTTCTATTTGTCCGTTGATACCCTCGATTTGTCCGTTAATACCTTCTAATTCTCCTTTAATCCCATGCACCTCTCCATTGAGTCCTTGTATTTGTCCGTTGATACCTTGTATTTGTCCGTTGATACTTTGTATTTCTCCTTTAATCCCATGCACCTCTCCATTGAGAACTTCTATTTGTCCGTTGATACCCTCTATTTGTTCGTTAATACTTTCTAATTCTCCTTTAATGCCGCGCACCTCTCCATTAACTCTAAAGCCCCCTAACAGGATTGGACAC
>NZ_SDLI01000028.1 GCF_004123195.1 Ammoniphilus sp. CFH 90114 | reverse complement strand
ACAGACGTTCCCCATGAAGGGGTCGGCTCGGATTACGAAGAATAGACCACAGAGTTGTCAGCTCATAGGGTGGTCTATTTCTTTTTGGTCATAAGTTATCGCAAAGTGCTTCGCGCTTTACTTCTTCCTAACCCTAACCTCAATCCGTTCGTCTATCTGTATTTGAAACTTGACCTTCATCACTTCATGAGCCTGCACCCGCACCTTAAATTGAATGATGCTCGCTGTTAATCTATTAAAGTCATGGCTATGTTCGATCATCGACCAATATCGATGATGGATGTAATGATCAAACTTGACAACGATAACCTCATCTTTATGATTCCTAATCTCATACTGATGCGTTTCAGTACCGGCTCCATCCTCCGTTTTATGTTGATCAAACAGACTGTATTCTCCTCGAATATCAAACGCATCTCCAATATGTAATGTAATCCTTTCATTCTTCGGGGTATGGTCAATGGCGTCTTCGCCTATAAACTCAAGATGATGATCTTTGGCATCTTCCCTGTAGACCTTCATCACCCCTTTGGGCATAGGGATTCCAAGACCATTCTCTTTCTTATTCTCAAATTCGATCATAATTTTCGGTGTTTCTGACCTGCTGTTGATCTCATAATATTTTTCATAAGGAATGTTATGCAAGGTAATAAAATTAATCTGCTTGGACTGGTTGTTTTTTAAAGTGGTTTCGTGTTCTAAGGTGTAGAGATGATAGTCAGCAAAGCTTTTCTCTTCAAACGAAGAGCTCCGATTATACAAAATCAATTCATCTGGGCGGTCATATTCATCAATTCGGAACATCGTTTCTTTCTCTACCCTCTTTACATCTCCTGCTACTAATTTGATTTGCGCATGTTCAAAGGTCGCACCAGAACGATTCTCAATATTGACCCATCCCGAAAGGTTGAATGAGGTGTCATCCTTTAGATAAAGGACGTAATTGGCGATCCACTCCATTCCCTGGGTAATATAGGAAACTTTCACTTCACTGTGCTTGGGAGGCTGTACCTTCCAAATCAATGCGGGTCTAACCATCAATCCATCAGGCAGCTTCGGTAAGATCAGTTGCCCTTCGGGATTGATCACAATTTCTTTGGAGTTGCCATTTTCCAAGACGATCCCATTTTGTATACTTAATAGACGATATTCTGATCTTCCATCACGATCCTCAAGAAATACATTATGATCTAGATACTTTTCAAGCATCTTTTCTTTGCTGACTAAGTCATAATCAAAATTCAGCTCTTTAATATCGAGGCCTTCGACGATAAGCGAGTCGGTTTCGATTTTCTCAGCCACATCCAAGTAATGGATCTCGCTCACTTCCTCATTGGTCGGCAGCTGCATCCTTCGCTTTTCCTTCACGACACCAAATTTGTCTGTATAAATAGTAACCGAGAGTTCTTTCGTATCTTTTTTTGTAGATTCGAATTTCAAGAGTATGGCCCCCTTTATATCATGCTAAAGAAATAGAGCTATTTTTTCCGAAAGTCATAGAGGCATTAATCATAGTATAGCAAAACTTTACAGTTTTTGGCTGATAGGAATAGTCGCGAACAATAACCTCTACTTCCAATGTATAATGAATCCCCTTTTGGTCGAAAATTGGGTGAGGGAATAGTTCAGAGTTGCATCTCATGGTTCTATTTCTTTTTGGTCATGTATGTCAGCACGACAAGAAGCTTTATCTCTTTGACGAGGTAAAGCTTTTTGCTCGTCCGTTGGCTTTGACGACACCAACGAATGTGAAGGTGAACAGGCCTACGTTCAATGCTAGGGATCAATTGTATAAAGCTTTTCTCTCAGGAGCTCCCAAGACCATGATGTGATCAAATTCGCGCTTTACCGTTGGCGGCAGAGATACTCGCTAATCATTTCAAGGCTCTATCAAAATCCTGAACCATCTCTTGATTATAGTCGGCAATCAAATTGGGACTGCTAACTATTCCTGTCCTTCTCCAATTCCTGTAAAGTGGTCGATATTAAACTGAATGGCCAATCCATGAAGTTTGAGCTGGGGATGGATGTCGTATCCCGTGCCATGCAAAAAACTTTCACGAGAATTTCTTCAGCTTCTTCTATTGTCTTACATGGCTCAATGTCCCTATGCGGTTACAGCCTCTTCTGTTTCTATAGTATAAGTGATATTTACTTCACCTCATAATTATAAATAAGTACTAGTCCATCGACAGTACCAGCTACGATTCGATTTTCATAGGTATCCAAGGAAAGAATCATGCTTCGACCATGATCAATCCAAACATCCTGAATATCTATGAGTTCTCCCGTTTTTGCTGATAGAATCCCAATTTGTCCTGTAGATGTGGAGAACACCATAGTATCTGTTTGGTTGGTATAGCATAAGGCAATGACATGTCCATCCAGATGATAAATCCAGTTGGTCTCTCCTGTAAGAGTCATGCTATAAATGATCCCTTTAGTTGTAGACCAATCAAAGTCTTGAGGATGAAATATTCGAGCGGACACGATATATTCTTCACCTCGCACTTGAACCTGATCTGGCGATATCTTATAATCCTCTTGAATCAAACTCTTTGGTTCAACCAAGCTATACGTTTGTTCCACTTGAGTATCAGGATTCCGTTTCACAATGAACTTTTGATTTTGCTCCTTAAACCAATAGTAAAAGTCCTTTTGCTCATCTGTTTGCACGACCTGAGAAATATGTTCTGCAGGCCATTCTTCCACAATTTGTATTTCGTGATTAAAAAGCATATCTTTACTTGGACGATCTTGATCTGCGCAGCTTTTCAGAAAAAACAGTCCTTCTTTATTTTGGTTTAATGCAAAGGGTAATACGAGCTTGTGTTTATGTATTGGATCCAAAGATGAAAGTTTAAAACTAGCAAAGTAACTTACAGGGAACTCCATCTGAAATTCGGGATGCAGCTCCATCTCCTCACTATTAAGATATATACGATCATGATTAGTAGATAGGAATAGTTGAACACCTCTAGCATATAAATGATAGACCTTTTCTCTACTCCCTTCAGTCCATTTTTCCAAGTAGGGAGCCTCACCGGAAACGATCAATTCATCTTGATTAACCCACTTAACACACCAGGCATTTGACCGGTATTCATAATCGGCTGATAACTGTATTAGTTCTTCCGTTAGTCTCTCCTTGATTTGCTTCCTTTCTCTAATCGTAGGCACCATTCTCTTCATCTCGGACGTTCCGACCGGCTTAAGATCCTTAAGACTTAGTCCAGTCATGAACTTGCCAGTGCAGTAGTGGAAATTACATTTATAATTCCTCTCTTCTTCATCATCTCGTGGGCTGAGGATAAACGTTAATTCATCTCCCCTCTCATTGAAGCGAGCAGATACCACTTTACGACTCTCTTCAAATACAGAATGAGACTGATTCAACACATAATCCCAGATCATTAGTTTTCCATCATAGATATAGCCTCCGTCATAGGATCCTGTCGAAACAGCAATAACCGGTTCCAAAGGATGAAACGAAATATCATTTACGGGATACCATGAATCTAACACTCCAAGCCTATTCCAATTTGTTGTATCATAAAGGCTTACACGATAACGGAGCAGGCGTCGAGTGGCTCCAATTTCCCTCCCCTCCCAGCTGTACAGATCATATCTACTGGCAAGAGCCATTCTGCTTCGATTCTCATTATAGAAAATTCCTGTAGGATCACCATTACCATAAAAGGCTGTTTTACCTAATACTTGTTTAAGCTGTAGTTTATTTGCCATTAGCTACTCCTTTGTTTTAATCCCACGAGTTTTCTTTTCTTTTGAGTAATCTTCTGTACAACCTTAGCGGAACAGAGATATACTCCACTTGACAACTATATAAAGCAACATTAAAGCCATAACAGTCATAGACAATAATGAATAAATTGAACCTCCTACAACCACGAAGTCATAATGTGACGTGATTCCTTGTTTTAGTTCTTGCCTTTTAAGATATTCTAAGTAGATAAATCCTCCACCTATAAATATCAAATGCGTTGTTATTGAAAAAATGATGGCTTGAATAATAGTTGATTTCATTTTCATAAGAATACCGACGATGCATTAACAATTAAAATGATCCAAACATTGATTCGCACCACTTTCATAAATACCCCCTTTTCACCCCTAGTCAAAGATTAGAAGAAATATCCTACGCTCAATTCAACGATCCAAATCACTAGTGTAGTGATGAAGACTAGACCCACTATATAACGAATTGGTTGCTTTTTTCCTTCAAGATATCTCAACAATATAGCAAAGACAATCATTACACCTAGAATTTTTAAGAAGGAATCCAATTTTAAACCCTCGTTTCAAAATGACTTTCCCCAGATAGGTTCGGCTATGATGGCATCGATATATCGTAAAGTCCGGTCACCCTCAGGATCATGAGTAGAACTGGTAGTAGGAACATAAAGTAGCCGATATGTTGGTAACTCCTGATCGTCGTCTAAGAACCATTTAAGGCGAAGCTGCAGTTAGCCTTTGGCCTTAGCGAGTGCTTCATCGATCAATGCTTCGATGGGCTCCTTTCCAAAATACACAACATAATAGACTTGGTTATTGAATCTTGCGATAAACGCTGACTTATACTCTTCTTTGCTGATCCACAATTCGTCAAAGGCGCTATCCTGTATGGACTCGTAGTTTTCATTATAAGAGGTGTTTTTTACTTTTAACGCTTTTAAAAATTTCTCTGCAAGCCATGTGCTGCGTACTTCATACAAGTAAGAACGAATGGCTGGTTTATACGTAGCATGAACAGTGGCTTCTTGGTTTAATTCATATTGTTTGGGCACTAGCAAGCTGGAATCTTCCCTAAAGTAATGAAAAGGTTCTCCTACCTTGCCTTGATTACCTAAGGGTGTATCCATAAAATCAGATAGTTGTACTACAGGTAATTCCCCCTTTGGAATGGGTGGAAAAGGATCATTGGGGACTGTTAATAGATTGGTAACTATGTTTATCATCCATAATGACATCATTAGGATTACTGAACCCGCTATCCATTGATTTTGATACATTTTCCGCTTAAAGTTGGTGTTATGCTCAAGAAGAGTGCCTGATTTTAATTTCCTCATAAGCTTGGAAGTATGAATCATCCCTTTCACCATAGTAAAACTAATGAAGAAATAGGCAATTAGAAATACGAAGGATTCGATGAAAGTGTCTTGTAGATAATTTCCAACAGGGTCAATTTTCAATTTGGCCATGGTCAAACCTACCAATAAGATGGTCAATAATAAAGTTAGCAACCCTCTTGTAAATATGCTCCTTTTGAGGATAGATAAGCCTTCTGCTTGTTTAATAGGATCTGCATGAATCTCTATACTCTGTTCACCAGGTATTCTTCTATAAACGTGAATGATATTTCGCGAACCAACAAACTCCCATCCCGTTTTGGCATTTGATTTTTGATGTGAAAATTCACAGCGATAAATGATTTCTTCTGGCTCGCACGGTTCAAATGTTGCGAACCCATGATTAAGACGAGTAAGCCTCCATCCCTGTAAGGACATATCCGTAAACCATGACATTTGTTCTTCTATCTCCCAGAGATTAAACATGATCAATCTCTTTTTTTCTTTGTTTTTCACTATACTCTTCCTCTCCCAAACCACTTGAGCACCCTTTACTCTGTGAATAACCCCAAGTACGTTAAATATATTGACGTTTTGTTTTACTGGTTTCTTTCATAGCAATACCCACTTTACAATCGGAAATTTTTTCGATTACGAGAAACTCAAAGTCGAATCATTTCCAAACTATCGTATTGCTTATATGCGAAGAGTTGGTCCATATGGACCTGCCAATATCGAAGTAATGGAGAAGTTAAAAAAATGGGCTAAAGAGAAAAATTTTCTTGAATCTGCAATTCTATTTGCAATTCCACAAGATAACCCCGTTACAACACTTCCTGATCACTGTAGATTTGATGCTTGCATTGTAATTCCGAATGATTTTTCTGTGGATGATTCTGTACTTGATGGAGAACTTTTTGGTGGCCATAATGCTGTAATGGAAGTTCCGCATGTCGTGGAAGATTTAGTACCTTCGAGAATTCCCTTAAACTACTTTCCTAACGGTTCCCCAACGATTGGGAAGATGGACATCACCCAGTTCGACCAGATCCCCGGCCTCCGGGTACCGGATCCGACCCATTCCAATGAAATTCGAGAAACGTAAAGGCCATCTCCATCTTAAGGAAAAAAGTTGGAATCACCGTACCAGTGATCGGGGCCGCGATTGCGCCGTTTAGCTTGCCGAGCATGTTAATGCTATACTCGATCATTTATGTAAAAAAATACATAAATTCCTTTTTATAGAGAATTCTAAGAGTAATATTTAATTAAGGATGGGAAGCACATGAACCCAATCAAACTGACTACTGCTGAGATTGCAAATTTATGGGCAAATTACCAAACTTCCACTATGACTACATGTGTACTACGTTATTTTCTTGCGATAGTCAAAGATGAGTCCCTTCAACCCTCGATTTCCTATGCCCTAGAGCTTTCCCAAAAACATGTATCACGCTTAACAGCTTACTTTCAAGAGGAAGGAATTCCTGTTCCCCACGGTTTCACTGAAAATGACGTTAACCCAAACGCCATGCCTCTATTTTCTGACGAATACCTAATCAGTTACATACAGAACCTCTCAAAGACATGGGTATCATCTAATGCAATAGCATTAACAATTAGTTCAAGGAAAGATATCCGTGAATTTTATACCGAGTCTTTATCCTCTTCATCTGCCTTATTTAATAGGTCAGTAGAGATTATGTTATCTAAAGGTATCTATAGCAGACCACCCGTTATTCCCTATCCAGAACAAGAACAATGGATTCAGCAACAATCGTATCTAAATGGACTGTTTGGTGAGAAAAGACCATTAGATGCATTAGGTATCGCCAACCTTTATAGTAATATCGTATTAAATAATACTGGACTGACCCTCGTCAGGGGTTTTTCCCAATGTACAAAAGATGAAGCATTTCGAAGGTTTTTGTTAAAAGGCATTGAAATCGGTAAAAAACATATTGAATTGTTGAGCAAGCCTTTAAAACAAGAAGAAATCACCATCCCTGCTAGTTCCAGCATGTTTGTAACCACTTCAACAGAACCCCCTTTCTCGGATCGGTTGATGTTTACACATGTAGTTCAAATGATGCAGATTAGCATGGCTGATTATGGAGCATCTTTGGCAACCAGTATGAGGAGAGACATCGGAGCCTTATATACACTACTCATATCTGAAGTGACGTCTTATTCAGAGGAAGGCACGCATTTAGGAATAACAAAAAAATGGATTGAACGTCCCCCCGAAGCTGTGAACAGGGAAGAATTAAGGAAATTGTAAGTCCAAAATGATTACCCTCATAACAAAGTGTACTAAGCTAAACTCTCTTTAGCTTAATATAGAAAAGGAGCAGCCTTGAAGAACTGCTCCAATCTCGTTACCTTATTTATTTCACTTCAAGAATGATTGGAGCTGTGCGCGAATCGCTACACAATCCTACATCGTTAAATGGATAAGTGAGGCAAAAGAATGTTTAAATAATTTTTCATGACATCATTTTGAGGTCCATAGGAATAATGACCTGCAAAAACATTATGGATAAAAACAATGGGTCTTTGTAATTCTAGGCACTGCTTACAAAGGTACGATTCATCTTTTCCAACCCTTTCTCCATCCTCCTTTACTACAGCCATCCCTCCTATTCTTTTCCAGAAGTCCCTTTCAAATAAAATAGAACCTATACTAAATCTATGGTTTACAATGGTGTATCCGAAAGGAAGACTATTTAGTTGTTTTGCAACAGCATCAAAAGGCAAACTATTCATCCATAGCCACTTGGCAGCCACTCCGTCATAATGCGCTTTTGTTGGTTGTGGGTGTAAAGAGAGTTCTCCAAATTTTTTAAAGTACTCTTGATCCTTATTGATTTTCTTTAGAAATTCGACGTAGGTATTAACATGAACATTGACAAGAGGGGAAATAAAACCTGGTTTTTTCAATCCGGTTTTTAGCATTGAAATATAACCCTGGTGAAGGGATTCAAAAAAATTTTCAGCAATAACATGATCTTCATCAAGCTTATAAATCCAATGAGCTCGTGGGTGGACTTGTATAGCTAGATTTTGAACGAATCCTGGATCATTTCGTTTCGTTTCAACGTAAGACCAGTTGAATTTCTCAGCGTATTTCATCAATTCTTTCGAGCGAATTCCTGAAGAAGCTATACAAATATCCATATCTTTCGGAGCAAACTTTGCTATCCTGAACAGAGTCATATTCCACAAATAGTCCTTATAGCCTGCAAGAATGATGAGCAATTGGTTATTCCCTCTTGAACGATTGATCACCGTATCAGATGGGGAAGAATTCATTTCCATCATGACCTCCTAAGGAAGGTTGATTTTTTCGTCAAAAATCCGTAATGCCTTGGAAACCACGGCATCCATGTCATAATATTGATATTCTGCGAGCCTCCCAACAAAAAAAACATGGGGTAGCCGTTTGGCTTCATTCTTATATAATTCATATATCAGTTGGTTGCTAGTATTTTTAATGGGATAATATGGTATGTTAACACCTGGAATATATTCTTGGGGATATTCTTTTACAATGGTTGTAGTGGGGGATTGTTGGCTTGTCATGAATTTAAATTCAGTAATCCTTAAGAAGTGATAATCATTCGGGTAATTCACTGTTCCAACTTCTTGATAGAACGGTGTGTTTATATTGTGGAAATGAAATTGAAGAGAGCGATAAGGTAATTTGCCATATTTATAATCAAAAAAGTAATCGATGGGTCCTGTATAAATGACTTTCCCATTAAACTCCTTCCCCATAAGAACCATTTTAGAGAGATCCAAATCTATATTAAGTATTTCTTTAAAATTGGTTTTTAGAAGAATCTTGATATTAGGATGTTCTAGCATTTTTAAGAATAAATTGGTGTATCCGCCCACGGGTATCCCCTGAAAGCGGTCTTGAAAATATCGGTTATCCCTACTAATATAAATAGGCACTCTTCCGGTTACATAAGGATCAAGCTCCTCTGGTTTGACTCCCCATTGCTTAAGGGTATAGTTTAAAAAAATTTTTCCATAGACGTACTCGGCTAAAAAGTTTAACTCAGGATCTTCAATCTGTCGCAACTTTAATATCGGTATTTTTTTATTGTATCCAAAATATCTAATTAATTTTTGTTCCAGTTTCTTCGCAACTAGATTTGGAAAAATACTATAGAGAGAATTCAAGTTAAAAGGTATAGGTATTTTTTGACCATCCACGAAGCCCAAAACTCTGTGATGGTACTCGATCCATCTCGTAAACTGCGATAAATAATCCCACACTTTAGCTATTTTTGTATGAAATATATGGGGTCCATAATTGTGAACAAGGATCCCATTCTGATCATATGAGTCATAGCAATTTCCTCCTACATGATTTCTTTTTTCTATGATCAGAACCTTTTTATTAAGTTGGCTGGCGATTCTTTCTGCCAAAACACTACCCGCTAAACCCGCACCTATAATAACATAATCCCACAATTCTTAAATTCCTCCTTAATTCCCTTCCTATACACTAATATGTTTTATCAATTATAAGTGTAATAGTTGAATAACTTATTCTTCTCATCTTTCATCAAATAAATAAAGCCCTAGGAATCACTTCATAGTGAATCCTAGGACTTTGCCGGAAAGCAGCTTTATGAGATTCTGTTACTGTCTTCACCACCACAGCAAATGCAGAATGTTTTTTGAACTCTTAAGTTTCCTATTACTAAAGATAGATCTATTGGTTCTGGAAGATTGTCTTGAGTATTTAGTCTAAAGGCAACCCATTCCAAATCTTCAAATTGACCGGCAAAGTCACTTCTTATTGGTATCTCTTGAGGGATCTCCATACCACGTGTTTTTACTACTAAGTTGAAATCAATTAATTGCATTTGAAGAATAGCATTAATCAGGGCAAGAACCGCTGATACTGGATTTATTCTAAATTCCACGAATGCTTTATTATGGTTAGTCGTAAAATCTTCAAAAAATCGATGGGACACTACAGGTATTGTTGTTACTACAGGTACAAGTCTAACGTCTAATGCATCAACGAGGCTCACATCAGAAGTAGAATGCGTTTCAATAAAACAATGTTCTTTACGTCTTTTTATTCCCATTAAAGATCACTCCTTATAGTTAAAAACTCGAGACTTAGTCCTTTCGTTATTTTACATAGATATGGCAGGATGATATGAACGGCAACGGCACTTATCATCCTAATGGACTTCAGACTAAGAAGGTGAGAAGGAAAGGATTGGGTTCAGTCCCTTACCTGGGAGGGGAATGGGTGGTTTGGTAGGGTCAAAAATAGGCGGAATTTTTTCCGCTATCCCTAGATTCAGCCTCAAAAGGGGGATATTAGACGGAAAATTTTCCGTTATTGGCTCAAAACAAGCTTTTTTTGGGGTTTACGAGGCCAATAGACGGAATTCGTTCCGCTAATTCGGGTGTTTATTGTACGTTAGCAAAAATAGCGGAAAATCGTCCGGTTATTTTTGCCCAGAGTAATCCAAGTGGTATATCTAAGTTAGTATGGATGTCTTTTCAGACGATTTGGTAAAGAAAAAACCCTCTCGTCTATGAGAAGGCTTGATTAATTAACCCCTGCGAACCCGGGATGGGAAAAAGACTGGTCATTCTACCCAACATGTAAGCTTACTGCTATTACTCATTCTCAACAAACCTCGCAACCTCTTTATCACACTTTTTGCATTTTCCCTTAAGAAGAATCCCCATTTTGTCGTCGTGCAAAGTGTAATCCACGATGGTCGTCACTCCGCAAGCAGAGCAAAAAACATTATTGATCAGCAATTCTTGTATATCTTTAGGTAGTTTTCTCCATTTCTGTTCTGCTTTAAAATTGGTCACTGACATGGTTAACCCCCTGTAAATTTTTTATACCATCTGCTTATATTTGGTTCGGGTGTGAAAATATTATAGCACACCCATGATCACTCTAAAAAAACGGTGGCCATTCCCCAAAATAGCACGAATCGGTCTGTCTATATCATCAAGATCTCTCGTATGTCCTGCTCGCTCAGGGCCGCAAGCTCCTGGTGTCCCTCGTGGATGACTTCCTCGATGAGGTTCTTCTTTTTCAGCTGGAGCTCGTACATCTTGTCTTCTACGGTCCCTTGGCTCACCAGGCGAATCACTTGTACCACCTTCTTTTGCCCGATACGATGGGCACGATCGGCGGCTTGCTGCTCCACAGCGGGGTTCCACCACAGGTCGTATAATATGACGGTATCCGCACCGGTCAGGTTCAGTCCTGTACCTCCTGCCTTTAGTGAAATCAGGAACACGTCTCGCTCACCCAGGTTAAATCGGTTGCATCGTTCGATGCGCTCCGCAACGGGGGTTTTCCCGTCCAGATAGAAATAAGGGACACCCTGGTTCCCCAATTCCTGCCCCATGAGGCCAAGCATCTCGGTAAACTGGGAAAAGACCAGCACTCGCTTTCCCGCACTTTGGCATTCCGCCAAGATCTCCATGAGTTGCTCGAATTTGGCCGAGCTTCCCGTATAGCCTTCAACAAACAACGCAGGATGGCAGCAGAGCTGACGAAGTCGGGTCAAGCCTGCGAGGATTTTGATTCGGTTTTTTTGAAAGTCTTTTGCTAGGTGTTTCACGGTTTCCTGTTGCAATTGGGCTAAATAAGCCACGTACAGCTTCTTCTGCTCCGCAAGGAGCTCTGTCACCTGAATCGACTCCATTTTCTCCGGCAGCTCCTGAAGCACATCGCTTTTTACCCGGCGCAGCAGAAAGGGGCGGACTGTCTTGGCCACGCGCTCTCGGGATAATCCATGGAACGCCTTTCTTCCGGCAAACAAAGCAGGAAACACGACGTCAAAAATGGACCACAGCTCTTCGAGTCGATTCTCGATGGGCGTTCCCGTGAGAGCAAAACGGTACTGAGCGTGGATCTCCTTCACGGCTTTCGCCGTCTGCGTGTGGTGATTTTTAACGTACTGGGCCTCATCCAAGATAAGCGTATGGAAGCTTGATTGGCTGTACGCCTCCCTATCCCTACGCAATAGCGGGTATGAGGTTATCAACACGTCGACCTGAGAGCCCTCCTCTACCCTCCGCCTGCGCTCCGCTCCCCTCCCATCCACGACGACCGAGCGGATCTCCGGTGCGAATTTCTTCAACTCATGCTGCCAATTGTACACGAGGGAGGCAGGAGAAACGATCAGCGCGGGACGCTTCTGCTCTCGGATGTCCGGGAGCTCGGAAAGGAGAAAAGCGATGCTCTGCAGCGTTTTCCCCAACCCCATATCGTCTGCCAGAATCCCTCCAAATCGGTAGTGTGCCAGCGTCTTCATCCACTGAAAGCCGTACTTCTGATACTCCCGCAGGATGGGTTCGAGCGTATGGGGCACCGGGAAGTCCCGATGATCGGGGTGTCGCAGGTTTTCCAACAGCATTCGGAAGGATTTCCCGAACTCGACGGCCTTTCCCTGTCTCTTCGCCTCCATCAGATGAACGCCGCGGACAACCGGCAGGAGGGCCTTCGTCCCCTTGATCTCCCCCTGGTGAATACCCATCTCCTCTATAAAGGATCGGATTTCCTGAAACTCATGGCTTTCCAACGGTAATAAGGCGCCATTGGGCAACCGGTAGTATTTGCGCTTTTCCTCGAGGGCCTGGAGGAGGTGTTGAATGTCTGATTCCGCAATCCCCTGCATATCAAAGCGAATTTCCAGCCAATTGGGACGATCCGTTACCTTCACCGTGACCTTCGGGGAAGCGTGTCCCGTCACGAGTCTGATCTTGACCGCGGTGGTGGCGTAAACCGTGACCCACTTTTCCAGCTCAGGAACCATATGATACAGGAAATCGTACTCCGCCTCTTCGTCATGCATGATATAGCCTTCCTCGGTCTTGGTAAAGGCACTTCGATCCATCAGCTCTAGAATTCGCTGCTCCTGATCTCCATCCCGCAACAGCATGCGGCTTCTGCTCTTATTCTGACTACGAGCTTCCAACGGATTGATCACAACGTCACCGTATTGAAACTCCAATCCTGCAAGCAGTCGATCCTTTACCCGGTCCAGATAGAGCTTGGCCTTCAGCGGAGTTTGCACCATCCGATGAGTTAAGGCTGGAGCGATCTGTATGGTGCCTAGCTTCCTCAATCTCGGGATCACTTTCTCCATAAAAAGTTCGATCTGCTCAGAGGCAATTGGGATGTGTGGGTGGTCTCCGGATTCAAGCATGGACTTAAGCTCGGACAGACGCTTGCTTAGATCCGTCGGCAGCTTCACCAGCTTTCCATCCACAAGGACCAACCCATAGGCTTCCATCACCGTCATCCTTTCCAAGCCTTGAACCTTCAATTGACAGCCTTCGTCGTCTAGCTGATCGAAGGCGAAGGTCAGCGGAAGGGGTTCCTCTATCACTTGAAGGCCATCCCACAACCTCCCCTCCTGTTCCACCTGCACCTTGGGCGCAGCGGCAAGCAAAGGAAGAAGAACGTCGATGAACGACGGAGGAATGATAAGCATTCGTTCCCCGTGAGCAAGCCCAGCGGAAGCAGAGTTCGATAGTTCGCGAACCATTTTTTCATGCTCGTAGATTTTCATCAGCTGTTGCATGACGGCCTCATTTTCTCTTTGAAACCCATGCCACAAGGGATCATAGTGAAGGTTTTTGGAGAGAACAAAGCCTTCTCCCTTCTCCATTCGATCGAGAAAATCTCGGATGTTTTTTACCATATAGAGCCTTTTGAGCCCCGCTTTGATCTCGATTCCGAGAAGATATTTCCCGTCCGCATAAGGAACGGCTCGGAAAATGAACTCCACATTCAGGCTTTCTCTCGTATCGTGAATGTGGAGGAAATGGCGAGGAGGGGCGTGGTTTTCGCTGAATAATTCCAAGACCCTGTTCGTGAGCTGAGAATCTCCGCCGGACTTGTTGGGGGAAGTCAGTTCGTCATGACCCAGGAAACCATCCTGTTGAAACTCGTGGATCAACAGCAAGACAGCCGCCACATGTTGGCAATGTTTCGCGTAAGAATCCAGCGTGGGACAGGTACAATCCGCCTCGACATGGCCGTTTGGATCGATCCTAACCTGGACATCAAAGTTGCTGTTTCCTTGCACCCTCCCGTTGTATAAAGAAGAATTCGGGTCATAGGTCGTCAACGTCACTTTTCCGGCACGGTAGTAAGCTTCTCCTGTTTTATAAGAAGCCTGGTCGCACAAGGATTTAATGATCCCGAGAGTCAATTGAGGTTCTCTATCTTTGATAAATGCCATATTTTAAGATCTCCATATAATCTGTTAAATCTTTGTACAGCCCTTCTAGTAGAGCGAGTCCTTTGTCGTCAACCTGCTTGTATTTTTCTACATAGCTTCTGGTTAAAGCCTCGACCGATTCAAAAATAATAGCCAGTATGTTTTCATAGGAAATATCGTTGCGCAAGATTTCCGTATTCATCCCATCCAGGTAGAAGCGAAAATATCGCTCATTGAAGCGCTGCTCAAACTGGTTTGCTTCTTCTTGAATTTCTTCTGATTTTACCACTAAAAGATAAATAGCCAAGTGATAGATGAGGGGTTCTTGTATAAAAAGCTTCATTTTTACCAGATTCAAGTCTCTTAATCGCTCTAGCGGGTCAGCCGAAATAGAAGAAGATTCACTTTCTAAATAAGAAAAAAAATACTCCGTACACCGTTCTCCAATATAGAGAAACAGTGTTTTTTTATTGTGGAAATGGTGAAATAAAAGCCCCTTCGACACTCCCGCCTTTTTTATGATCGCGTTGGTAGATGCCAGATCATAGCCCTTCTCAGCAAATTCCTCTAGTCCCGCCTGAAGCAGTTGCTTTTTTTTCACGTCCGTTTCATCGTTCCATATGGGATTCATGAGTTCGCTCCATTCGTGATGTTATTTTGTATTGACCACATGGTCAGTTCTAGTTATAATTTACCATATAAATGACCATCCGGTCAATTTTGCGCGAGGAGTGAAGAGGAATGAAGCAGGGTTTTTATCGCGTCTGTGAAGTTTTGTTAGCCCTTATCTTTTTAGGAGCTGGGTTAAATGGTTACTTAGTATGGTTTGGTTTTGAACCTTTATTTCCTACAAGCCCTAAAGCGATGGACTTTTTAGGAACTGGATACCTGCTCGTGCTCGTGAAAAGCGTGGAATGTTTGTGCGGATTAATGCTCTTCATGCGAAGATTCATCCCTTTGACGTTGCTCGTGCTCCTGCCGCTGATCGTAAACATTCTTGCCTTCCACATGTTTGTAGACCCTGAGTTGCTCCCCATGGCGATTGTCCTGATATTACTGGAATCCACCCTCTTGTGGCATTACAAGGGAAACTTCAAGAGCTTGCTCTCCGCCAAAAGCAAGCCGGATCTATCCGTCTAGAAGGGGATGATCAGGCAGGACTTTCCATCAGGGCCAATATCCTTGGCCCTTTGATCGCCAACGCCAAAGTAATCATAACTTCAGACGATCCATTGCGTCCTCTGATGATAACGGAACCATTTTCCGCTAATCTCTAAAAGGGGCAAAAAACACCTGGAATAGCGGAACGAATTCCGCCTAATGACCTCGAAACCTCAAAAATCAGCTCGTTTTGAGCTAATTACGGAAAATTTTCCGCCTATATCTCCTCTTTTCGGGTCGAATCATGATATAACGGAATTAACTCCGTCTATTTTTGACCCACACTTTGAACGCAGTTTGACCTAGACGTATCTGTCGACCCTAAATCGGTAATACTCTACTTCTTCTTCATCCGCACCAATACCTGCCTTTTCTTTCGTAAGTCTACCCCTTCCAGGTCTGGAAGAAGCAGGGCATTCTTTTCCTATGGTTTACGATTAAGCCATATGTTTTCGGATCAAGCTCCTCTTTCTCTACCGGAAAAAAACGATCATCTTCCGTTCCGGCTTCAATGNCTCTACCGGAAAAAAACGATCATCTTCCGTTCCGGCTTCAATGGCATTGCGGATAATCTCATCAGCCAAATGATCTATAATGGGGTCAATCCCTTACCTAAGGGGGTATCCATGAAGTGGGCACAAGTATAGAGAAGAAAGGCGTTTCTCCTTTCTTCTCTTTTCAGCTCAACTAACTCCCTCATAGCAAAAAGCAAGGGATGGATGCCGATCCCGTTTGAAAAAGACAATAAAATAACTTTTATAGTAAAATATTAGTATTTGTAAAAGGAGGCTCGTTCTTATGAATATTTTACTTTTAGGTGCAACGGGACGAGTTGGAAGTCACATCGTTACTTATGCCCTGTATGACAGACATCATGTTACTGTATTAGTTCGCACTCCAGAGAAGATTCAAATAAATAATGAAAATTTAACCATTATTCAAGGGAATGTTTTAAATAAAGATGATATCGTACGTGCAATGCATGGGATTGATGTAGTTATTAGTGCACTAAATACCGATGGCACATCCACGCTATCAGAAAGTATGCCACTTATTATCGAAGCAATGGAAAACGAAGGTATTAAACGGATCATAACTATAGGAACTGCAGGTATCCTACAAAGTAGAACCACGCCAGATTGTCTGCGTTATCAGTCAAGTGAATCAAAGCGTAAATCAACCCGCGCAGCGAAAGAACATCATAAAGTTTACGATATGCTCAAACAATCAACCCTCGAATGGACGATTGTCTGTCCTACGTACTTGCCGGATGGAGAAAGGGTCGGCAAATATCGAATAGATCGAGATTTCTTGCCGGAGGGTGGAGTTGAAATATCCGTACCGGATACAGCAGAATTTACATTTAGACAGTTAAAAACGAGCGATTATATAAAATCACGTGTAGGGATCGCCTACTAATAATCTTATACTCCTTTCAAATTGATTTAACTCGTTTGTTTATAGAAAAAAGAGATGCGGTAAACAAAACTCCGCTCTTCAACTTCTGATATATCTAAATTATGAATTAGAGTCTAAAAATCATCAGGACTCTCGTTACGCGAACAACGATACACGGGACGGATGCCTGAAATCCGTCCCTACACTATCGATCTCCGATAGCTCATAAAAAAGATAACAGAATTATGATGTTATCTTTTTCTTTACAAGCTGGCTTAACATTATTCCCTGAGATACCTCATATTCTTTGCTCCTGTTGAAATGATGATTTCATCTATTCCAATTTCGATATTTTCTACATACCTTAGTAATTCTGCACCGATCCCTTTCCGAAAATGAGAAGGATGAACTACCAACCTGCTACCTTATAGATACAACACCCACTAATTGTTCATTAATCAAATATCCATAAAAAGTTTCACTTATAGACCCTTTTCCAAAAAAGCTTATCTCCCATATCGCTCAGGGTATAAACTCTTTCTGTTTTTAATTTGACTATTGACACCCGTTAGTTGAATAAAAGTCAGTCTTAAAATCATCCGGACATAGAATCCTCTATTTTCATTAAAAACCCTATTTTAGAGGAGTTGGCGGACATATGATTCCTTATTTCATCAAGAATCATTTGAAAATCCTCCGAATCAGAGAAATAACGGACCCCATGTCCGCTTACCTTGGAAAACTCCCCTTTGCACCCCACATAGAGGAACGTATGTCCCCTCAATAGTTATTAAAGATTCCTGACCTATAGCCTTGTCAGCCAATCTTCAGCTATTGATCTCCCGTTACTTGAATAAAAATACCTAGTTAACTCTTTTCCAACAACAATTGCTTGGCTTTATCGAACTCTTCTTTACTGATTAATAGCTTAACATCTCTTGTATCCTGCCCAGAATAGACCTCAACATAAGAACCAAATATAGAAGCCTTTCTACCAAGAATACATCGTATTCCGTTTCGTTGAAAAGATAATAGGATTTCTTGTAATTGTTTTAAATTCTTATCTTCTAATTTTAATTCCACCCACTCTTTATTTGCATTTCTCTTCACAAAATAAATTAGCGGTATCAGAACAATAATTATATAACCAAGATATTCCATCTGACTCCTCCTTCCAAAAATCAAGCAGGCTTATTTACCATTTTTACGTTTTTTGTTATGTCAAAGTTTCAATTATTCAACTAACCTCCAATTAGCTGAACAACTAAAAAATAGCCACGGAAATGGAACCTTCCTTAACTTTCGATCCCGTTTAGCAGAACAAAGACTATATAAAAAACAAGCTATCCGAATAATCAAGGATAGCTAAGTGATGTTCTTAATTTTATCTTCCAATTTTTTAACTTTCGATTCCAACGCTTCAATTTTGTGATTGATGTGCTGACTACTTCGACCTATGATTCCTTTCACCAATACGATTACCCCTAAAATCAAGACTATGAAAAACATTAAGCCCCAAAGTATAGTTTCCATTTCGCATCATCCTCCTATCAGGTTATACCAATTACTTACAATAAGTTCCATAAACATACAGGTTGGATGCGCCGATCCCGTTCCCCTGCTATCGATCCCCGTTAACGAAATAAAGCAAGTTATCCTTTGAACTCAGTATGGATAGCCTGTTGTGCCTTACGTTCATCTTGTTTTTTAACGTAGATATCATATTGTGTACTATCATTAAAATAATCAGAGCCAGTATTATGGAATCTTGAACGATAAGGGATACCCTGTCTATCTAATTTGCTAACCATGTTAGAAAATTGCTTGTTCCCAAAGGCAGTAAAAACTAAACAGTTATAACGAGAAAAACGTGTCCTTAACCAATCGGAAAAGGAATGATTAAGGATAGCTAATAAACCAAGGATAAGGAATATGATTAACAAATCCAAATATAACCCCTCCCACAAATATAACTATTGACCGCAAGAGAAGGATGCCAATTCCGTTCCCCCGCTATTTAATCGCACAATAAAAGCCAAACAAGCAAATTACAATTTGCTCCAATCATAATGTGATTTTTGCTCTTCTAGTATCTCTAAAAAATGCTCTCTTTCCTCGGCATTATCTTTAAGTTTCGCTACCTTCTTATCATCAATAAGGTAGTTATGAATAAGAATATTGTTTAGGATAAGATATTGATTTTTTTCATCTTGCATTATGTCAGCAAACCAATCCTCCTGTTTCAACAAGGCAACATTGTATTCTAAATTTTTATTAGTAATGATGGGTGACAACCAAGAAAAAATAAAAAAAAGTTCTTAAATAATCTCGAAAAATAAGTCATTGGTTTACCCCTCCCAACAAAAAAGTCATCTCACAGTTTATACGTATCCATAGGTTGGAAGTTTCAGTAAACTGCCAAATGATGAATAACAAAAAGAAGAAGCGATGACACACTCCTTCTCAACAATCGATCCCCGTTAGCGTAAGTACATTCCTTCACAATCTGAAAAGAAGCTGCCAATATGACAGCTCCGTTCCGTTCTTTAATTCTTCCATCTGAGTGGTGAATAAAGTGGGCTTATATTTGATTTTTTAATCTCTTTCCCATTAGTCCTGCCATTTGTTTCGAATTTGGATTTCCTTCATTTTGTAAATTATTAATAATGTTAATATAATCCGTTTCATTACGATTCTGGCTTAATTTATAAGCAGCCTGGATTTCTGCAACTTTAATCTTAAAACCAACAATCCCTTTTAGTTGATTTTCTAAGAGCTCAGGAGAAAGTTTATCCCATAAAACTGGATTTTCACGATTTTGTTCATATTTATTCAACATTCCTGTTAATTCTTCTATTAGTTCATCTTTTTCTAAAATACTTGCTTTTCCATACATATGAATAGCCTGATAATTCCAAGTTGGAACATTTTCGTGCGAATACCAGGAAGAAGAAATATAAGCATGCGGTCCCTGAAACATAACAAGCACATCTTCACAGGTTTCAAATGTTCTCCACTGAGGATTTCCATAAGCCATATGTCCAGTAAGATAGTAATCGTCGCCTTTTTTCTTTAATACCAAAGGCAAATGAGTGGCAATTGGTTTCACTTGTTCTGTAGTAACAATCGTGGCAAAAGAGTTTTTTTGAACAAAATCCCAAATTTCATCAACATTTGTGACCTTAAAATATTTTGGTATATACATCATAATCCACCTTTCAAAAAAGTTATAGGAGTGTTTTGATCATTATTAAGTCAATTTGTTCTTCATCACCCATATAAAAAGAGTGGGCTCCAGTTTGAACAAAACCCATTTTCTTATAAAAAACAATGGCATTTTCATTTTTTTCCCATACGCCTAGCCATATTTTCTTTTTACTGCGTTCCATCGCAATTTCCATAGATTTATTTAGCAGGTATTTACCCAGACCATGTTTTTGAAATTTGTTCTTTATATAGATCCTCTCGATTTCAAGTGATTCATCACCCATTTCTTCAGTCTGAGCATCATTAATGTTAACCTTTAAATAGCCAGCGATTTCATTGTTAAAATAAACGAAATAGAATTCTGAAGAACTATTGTCCAATTCTTTTTCTAATTGTGGCAAGTTAAATGCCCTTTCCAAATAGGCATTCATATTTTCGGGTGAATTCTGATCCTTAAATGTCTCATTAAATGTTTCATAACTGACTTGCTGAAGTTTGCGTAAATCTTCAAGGGTACACTTTTTTATATTTATAGTCATGTAAATATGTCGCTCCTTTATCTAATCAATAAATTCTCTTGTTTCCCTTTTTTACAAATTCCCAGTCTTTTTCAACATTTTCTCTTACTCTTTGAAGAAGATTAAAAATGGTCTCCACTTCCACTTCAGAAAATCCCTCTAATGCAACCTTATTCGAATGATCATTTTCTCTTTTTATGAAAGGATAAACATTTTTCCCTTTCTCTGTTGGAAAAAGTTTTTTAATTTTTTGGTTATGCTCATCATCTTTCTTATCAATAAACCCATTTAATTCAAGTTTTTTTATAGCACGAGCTGCTGTTGTTCGATCTACTTTTATCATCTCGGCTAACTTTTCTTGAATGATTCCTGGGTTTTCACATATTCGCACAAGGTACAAATACTGCCCTTTTGTAAGGTCATATGCTTTAAATTCTATATTACTTATAGAATCTAATGCCCTTGCAATCATTCCAATTTCACGAAGAATTTCATTCATAATTAACTCCTTAATAGATATTCTTGTTGCAAATACAATAAAAAGTCTATATATTAAATTTAACTTAATTTTATTGCATTTGCAACAAAAAATGATGAAGAGGGTGAGTAAAGTGAAATATGTTTTTTATGTATTAGGAATTTTAATATTAACCCTTGGTATTTCTTTCACAATACAATCAGACCTTGGAACTTCACCTTTTGATGCACTTTTGGTAGGACTGTCCAAAAATGTGGGGCTAACGGTAGGGAGTTGGGAAATCATTCTAGCTTTTATATTGATCGGTTGTAATTCATTGTTAAACAGACAAAAACCTGAAGTTTTGGGGTTGTTAACAGCCTTTATAACTGGTATTGGTATTGATATGTGGCTGTTCTTTTTGAACAATTTGATAACACCTGAACTATGGTACAGCAAAATTGTTTGTTTTGGAATCGGCTTAGTTGTTATAGGATTAGGAACGGCTACCTATTTACACACAAACTTTGCACCTATTCCAATTGACCGCTTAACGTTAATCATGCAAGAATTAACTAGAACCAATATATTTTTTTCAAGAACATTGATTTACCTTGTTTTCTTGATAATGTCATTGATTTTAAATGGACCAATAGGCGTTGGAACTTTATTAACCGTTTGTTTAGGGGGGCTAATATTGAATTACTTTATGCCAGTTACTGAAAAAGTATTAGATCGGGTATTAACACACTCAAGTACATCCCACATTATGATAAAGAAGAGAGTAGGGGTGGTCATCACTGATCC
>NZ_SDLI01000027.1 GCF_004123195.1 Ammoniphilus sp. CFH 90114 | reverse complement strand
AAGTGTCCAAACTTAGGGGGCTAAGCCGAAAACGTTAAAATAAGCGGATTTTTTTCCGTTATTCTGCTTAAAATGCTTATTTATATGAGTTTTACAAGTGGTAGGCGGAATTGCTCCCCTTATTTTACCTCTAAAAGCGTCATTTCAGAAAATAAGCGGAATTTCTCCCGTTAAAAGCTTTAGGGAAGTGGAGGGGGCTCAATGTGTGGAAGATTTACCTTGACAGGTGATTTTGGGGAACTGTTGTTGAGATACTTGATTGAGGAGTGGGCAGCGCCTAAGCCCAAGCCAAGATATAACATTGCTCCGATGCAGATGATTATGGCAGTGGTGAATGATGGAGAGAAAAATCGGCTGGGACGTCTAAGATGGGGGCTCGTTCCATCCTGGGCAAAGGATGAAAGCATGGCCGGGAAGATGATCAATGCTAGGGCAGAATCTTTATTGGAGAAAGCTTCCTTTAAGAAGTTAGTAGATCGAAGAAGGTGTATTATTCCGGCTGATTCCTTTTATGAATGGAAAACTATGAATGGTAAAAAGCAACCTATCCGTTTTCAGCTTAAGGAGGGGGGCGTCTTTAGCTTTGCTGGCCTATATGATATATGGATCCATCCAGATCATGGGCAAAGAGTAAGTACATGTACGATCATTACGACCTCCCCTAATTCCCTAATCGCAGAGGTACACAACAGAATGCCAGCCATTCTTCAAAAACAAGATGAGCAGAAATGGCTGGACCGCCATAATACGGAGATAAAAGAAGTCATGAGTTTGCTTAGGCCTTATCCTGAGGGAGACATGGTTAGCTATCCTGTTTCATCTGTGGTAGGAAATGTAAGGAATGATTCACCTGAATGTATTGAAAGAGTGGAACTGTTGTACTAGTTGGGCTTGTAAAGGTTATTCTATTGAGAATAGCCTTTTTTGTTAGGATTTCAATAATCCATTGACAATGAATATCATGAAAGAAGAGTGATGTACAAATCCAAGGGCATCGAGAAAAGAAAAACCAACCACGTCCAGAGTATGTGATCAGCACGACTGTTAACATGTATGAAGTGAAGAGTGTGAAGAAAGGGTCTATAGCAAGGCCTCTCTCCATTTAGCTGCTGATTTGCGACGGTGAAATTAATTTTACCTATGGAATTAGAGGGGGTATAATCCAATTACAAGAATGTTTAGTTTTAAACATTGGTTTATCCCCGTTCCGGAATGAGGGAGAAGAATGAAGGTAGACGCAGAACAAGAACAACGAGAAGTGGATGTTAAAGGAGTGGGGAACAGTAGTGGAGCGTGTGTACCGCTTTATTGAAGAAAATAAAGAGATGTACATCGAGTGGCTGCAGAACTTATGTAGACAACCGAGTGTTTCAATTGAAAATCGGGGGATCGAAGAGGCTGCTCACCTTGTGAAAATGTATTTGCAGGATATAGGTGCCAAAGCTAATCTAATAGAAACCAAAGGCCACCCGATTGTTTATGGAAAAATCCATGAGGAGAAGGAAAGGACGCTTTCCTTTTATAACCATTATGATGTTCAACCGGAACATCCCATGGAAATGTGGGACTGTGACCCTTTCGCAGCCGAGATTAAAGAGGGGAAGTTAGTTGCTCGTGGTGCTGCCGATAATAAAGGAGCTTTAATGGCTCGTATTTGTGCGGTTCATGCTTACCAAAAGGTATATGGGCAACTTCCTATAAACATTAAGTTTATTATTGAGGGAGAAGAGGAATCGGGAAGTAAACAAATAAAAGAGTTGGCAAGGACTCAACCGGAACTATTTAAAGCAGACCTGTGTATCTGGGAAAATGGCATCAAGAACGAAGATGGTAGTTTTGAACTTAAGCTTGGAAATAAAGGAATATTATATGTTCAACTAGTAGCCAAAGGGGCAAATGTAGATTTACATTCTTCTAATGGGGCCATCATTGAAAATCCGGCATGGAGACTCATCTGGGCACTGAACACATTGAAAAACGCCAATGAGGAAATTTTGATAGACGGATTTTATGATCAAGTGCAAAAGCCAAACGAAGTTGAAAAACAGATTCTCGAAAAGATGGAGTTCGAAGAAGAAGAGACATTGAATCGCTTGGGTTTGAAGAACTTTGTTTTAAATTTAAAAGGAACAGAATTGAAAGAAAAGTTAATGTTTCAGCCGACTTGTACCATTTGTGGAATTCACTCCGGTTATACAGGCGAAGGATCCAAAACGGTGCTTCCTTCTGAGGCTAGAGTAAAGATTGATTTTCGACTTGTTCCTAATCAGGTGCCGAAAGAAATTCTTCAACTTTTAAGAGAGCACTTAGATCGCCATGGCTTCAGTGATATAGAGATTATTGCAAGAGAAGGGTCCTATGCTGCAAAAACCGATCCAGGACACCCTCTAGTCATGAAGGTAATTGAAGCGACGAAGAAGTTGCATGGGATTGAGCCTCGTATCATTATTATGAACCCTGGTTCTGGCCCGATGTATAACCTGTGTCAGCAATTAGGGATTCCTGCTGTGGGGTTTGGAGTAGGCAATCCTGATTCAAGAAAACATGCACCGAATGAGAATATCTTTATTCGTGATTACGTGGAGGGTATTAAAATGGCGGCTACGGTCATTCATGATCTGGCATAGATACTACATGTGTTGGAAGCGTATTACCCAGCTGATCCGCCAACGGGTTGCCATTTTCATACCCGTTGTTTATATGTTCAAGAAATATGCAGAACGCAATCACCTGAGCTGCTCCCGCAGGGGATGAATCAATACGCAGCCTGTCATTTCCCGTTATAGAATGGAGAGGGGTAGTTACGTATGGATCAGATAGAAAGATCAAATAAGAGCTTTCCTTTTTATCAATTTAAAGGAACTCATCGCGAGATCGGACGACAATATGGTGAGGTGTGTAGGGATTTGATCTTACAACATCTCCAGTTAGTGATGATACGATTAAAGTCCAAGTTCAATGTAGCGACACAACAACAAGTAGAGGAAGCAGCTCTGCAATATCGTTCTTACGTACTCGAGTATGCCCCCTTTTTAGACGAAGAAATTCAAGGCCTTGCAGAGGGGGCGGGTATCTCCCTAGGTGAGGCTTATCTTCTTCAAGTCAGAGCGGAGCTCAATCAAATCTTCCAAATCCAACACAATGAATGCACGACGTTTGCCGTTGCGGGTGAAGCGACAGCAGATGGAATTCCGTTAGTTGGGCAGAATGCGGACCTTCCAGCCTTTTATACAGACATAAGTGTGGTAATTGAACTTATTCCTGACAATGGTCCTGCTTGTTTAATGCTAACGCCAGCAGGCCAGGTATCTTATATTGGTATTAACGATTTAGGTATGGGAGTCTTTGCAAACTTTCTCACCTGTGAAGGCTGGAGATTGGGTTTTCCGAGATACATGTTATCTCGTTTAGCCTTAACTTGCGGAACGGTAGAAGAGGCCGTAACGATGGTAGAGAGAGTGCATCGGGCTTCTTCGAGGAACCTTATTATGTTAGATTCTCATGGAGGAATGGCCAATCTAGAAACCCTGCCAACTCGTACAGGAAGGATTGAGCCCACTAATGGGTTGCTAGCTCACTCTAATCATATTGTTGCAGAGGAATTGCTAGAAGAGGAAAGATTGATGGGGATTGAGTTGGAAAACTCTCAGGTCCGAATTAAACAGATGTATACCTTACTCTCTCAAAATCATGGGAAAATTAATGTGGAAGTAATGAAAGACATTTGTCGGGATCGTACCAGTTATCCTCATTGTTTATGCCAGATTCATGGAGATGAAGGCATGCAATCACCTGGAGATAAGGCTCCGGATATTATTACCTTTGCCTCATTTGTCGCTAAACCTAGCAAGGGTCGGGCTTGGATCGCCATGGGTCCTCCAGATCAATATGAGTATAAATGTTACGAGTTATCTAGAAATAATGTCAATCAATGGGTAGAATATAATATGTTAAACAAGTAAATTGGAATGTCTTCCCAAAACAGGACTTTTATCCTATAATGGGGATAAATCTATCTTATGGGGTGGTGCTGTTGGTGGGGTTGACTCGTTTTGTTAGAACATTAAATGATGAGACACTATTAGCATCATGTCGTGTAGCCGTTTTTTTAAAGTTAGAACCAGAATGGATTCAAGAGTATGTCCAAGAGATCCGGAGACGAGGATTAACAGAAGATATCACCATAGATCATAATGAGATTAAAACATCCTAAGGGATGTTTTTCTTTTACCTATGAAATGATTAGGAGGGATGATAGATGAAGACTATAGGTCTAATTGGAGGAATGAGTTGGGAGTCTTCTAAATTGTACTATGAGATACTAAACCAGGAGGTGAAAGAGAGATTAGGTGGCTTACATTCCGCCAAGTGTATGATGTATTCATTTGATTTTGAACCGATCAAACAGCTGCAGTTTGATGGAAAATGGGACGAGGCTGCTGAGCAGCTCAAAGACGCTGCGAGGAGACTCGAAAACTCAGGAGTAGATTTTATTCTTCTTTGCACCAATACGATGCATAAACTAGCAGAGCAGATTGAGTCAAATATTGGTATTCCATTCTTACATATTGCGGATGCCACAGGACAAGTCATTCAAAATAACGGATTGAAGAAAGTTGGTTTATTAGCTACGCGCTTTACAATGGAAGAACCTTTTTATAAGGAAAGACTCGAACAAAGGTATGGACTCGAAGTTATCATCCCTGGGGATGAAGATAGGAATATGATTCATGAGATTATTTATCAAGAGTTGTGCCGTGGGGAGATTAAGGAGAGTTCAAAGAAAGAATATAGAAGGGTGATACAACATTTGATTGAACAGGGCGCCGAAGGGATCATTCTCGGATGTACGGAGATCACGTTGTTGATTAAGCAGGAAGATTGCGAGGTTCCAGTCTTTGATACTACGTATATCCATGCCGTTCAGGCGGTAGAGTTTGCGTTAGAGAGTTAAAAAGGACCCGGTTGTGATTATTCACGAATAAAAGGAGTTTTTTCTGTTTTTTTACCGAAAAGTTCTGACAATTATTGAAGTATACTAGGTTTGAGAGTTCCATGTATGTGGCTCTCATTTTTTATATTTAGGAGGAGATTTGAATGGAAGCGTACAAACTGTTTTGCAAGAAAGTGGATGGAAAGGGGTGTATCTACGATGAACCTTAGTATGAATCATCCGCTGAGAAGGAGCCTAGTTAAGCAGCTTATCTTTATTGATGAGAATAGAATAGAACTTGTTAATCTTTATTTAGCAGCAACACGAGGAAAAGAAAAAGATTATGATTTCTTTGGTCGATATATTACAAAAATAGAAAGTTTTTTAAGAGACTTCGATAATCGTTTTTCTCCCAAGATGGATACGGTGTATATAGGTTGTGAGGTTTCTATTCTCTATAATGAGGAAAATGAGGAAGAAAAATTCACTATTTGTTTCCCTGATCATTCCAATCCAGATGATGGACATGTCTCCTTTCTTTCTCCTGTCGGAAGACAGTTGCTGTTAAGAGGAGTAGGCGAAACGTTAACTTTAACTACACCGCTTGCTGAGGTGGCGGTAACGATTAAAGACATTGAGTTCAAGCAATATTGTTAGGGGTTATCTCGTCTTACTATATGATATAGAAGGAGGAGATCAATCATGATGATAAGACCTATGAGAGCAGAGGATATGAATACGGTAGTGGACATTTGGTATCGGGGATCTATTCAGGCCCATGACTTTATTGAGCGAGAGTATTGGGAAGCTGGGAAAAAGGATATGTTGGAACAATACTTGCCCATGTCCATGACTTATATTCTTGAGGATGAGAATAGGAATGTCACAGGTTTTGTATCGATGGTTGATCAATATTTGGCAGCTCTCTTTGTTGATGTGTCTCAACAGAAGAAAGGTTATGGGAAACAAATATTAGCCTTTATTAAGGAAAAGTATGATGCTGTTCAGCTCAAGGTTTATCAAAAGAATTCGAATGCAGTTGAATTTTACAGGAAAAATGGTTTTAATATTAGAGAAGAGCTTATCGATGAAGCAACATCACAAGAAGAATTTTTGATGACCTGGGTTAAATTGGAGGATACTATAGAGGTATAGCACCCTGTGCAGGGGTGCTTGTCTTCGTTTATTATGATTTGCTGGAAAAACGTTTCATAACGAGAATTATTTCTTCTATAATGTTAAAATAAGTTTATCATGTTAAAATCAATGATCATTCAGATGACGATAAAAGGAGAGCTATATGACTGTTTTATCTATCGAGAATAAACGCATGGCTGAAATTGCCGAAAAGGTTGAGCATGGAGAACGTCTCACATTAGAAGACGGTCTTTTTCTGTATGAAACCGATGATCTGTTAACAATTGGACAACTCGCGAATAAAGTAAACCTAAGAAGAAATGGCAAGAAAGTTTACTTTATCGAAACGATGAGCTTATATTTCACCAATGTGTGCGAAGAGCACTGTGCTTTCTGTAATTTCCGTAAAGATCAAGGTGAAGAAGGTTCTTATACTTTAAGCGGGCAGGACATGCTTAATCAGCTCGAACGAACCTTCAATCCCAATATCCGTGAGTTCCACATCGTTGGTGGGCATAATCCAAATGTGGATTTTGGGTACTATGTAGAATCTTTGCGCGTACTTAAAGAGCATTATCCTCAAGTGGCTTTGAAAGCTTATACAGCAGCAGAAATTGAGTTTTTCTCCCGCATTAGCGGTCTGACTACAGGTGAGGTATTGGACAAGTTAATTGCTGTAGGTTTAGAATCCTTAACTGGAGGCGGTGCAGAGATCCTTACGGAAAGATACCGCAAAAAAATGAATGTAGGAAAAGCGACAAGCCAGCAATGGCTCTCGATTCATCGTGAAGCTCATCTAAAAGGACTAAAGACTCCAGCAACGATGCTTTATGGTTCTATCGAGACGAAGGAAGAACGACTTCAGCATATGTTGAGCCTAAGAGAAGTGCAAGATGAAACCAATGGTTTCCAAGTCTTCATTCCTCTTGCTGTGCAACCAATTAGTCAAAGCGCAGGGATCAAAAGAAGAACTTCCGCTTTTGATGATTTAAGAACGATGGCGATTAGCAGACTGATGCTAGATAATTTCCCACATATTAAGGCTTATTTCATTACGATTGGTACTCAATTAACCCAGATGGCTTTAACCTTTGGGGCTTCCGATGTGCATGGTACAATCATTCAAGAAAGAATCAGCCACTCAGCTGGTGCACTTACACCTGCTGGACTTACTCGCGATGAATTAGTGTGGTTAATTCAAGGGGCAGGACGAATTCCTGTTGAACGCGACACCCATTATAACGAAATTAAAGTATATTAATACATGATATCCATTTGGAGCAAGGCAAAAAAAAGAGCCTTGCTCTCTTTTGTGTCTGGAAAATAAATTCCAACGGATTCCAGTTAGATCTCTCCTTTGATTCTGTTACAATTTTGATAGCTTAGTAGAATTGAAAGGAGAATCTGTGTGAAAAAAGCAATCCTAGGATGGATCATGATGATGCTTCTCCTTCTTCCGTTCGATACAGGAGTTCAGGCGCAGTCTGCCCCAAATATAAATAATATGATCTATTTATATGGAGGATCCACTGAAACTTATATTCAACAGCTCTCTATTACGAACAATCAAGTAGGTACTCTGGTACCAGGTTATTTTGATATTGATGCTAATGGCAATCTAGTAGATCATGTGGACCCTGACTTTGTAAAATTTGCTCATGAGAATGGATATAAGATTACACCTTTCATTAGCAACCATTGGGACTATGAATTAGGGCAAATCGCGATGCAGAATCGAGTGGAACTAGCCACACAATTGGCGGATGCGGTGTTAATGCATAACCTTGATGGAGTAGACTTTGACATTGAAAACTTAAGTGAACATAACAGACAGGAGCAAACAGAGTTCCTGAAAATCTTAGTTGAGCGTCTTCGACCTCATGGTAAAACAGTGTCCATCGCGGTAGCGCCCGTTCAATACGATTCGACTCACGGCTGGTTTGGTTCCTATGATTTTGAGACGATTGGCCAGTTGGTAGATAAAGTATTTATTATGGCCTATGAGCAACATTGGCTAGGTGGATCACCTGGGCCTCAAGCGGGATTAGCCTGGACAGAAGCGACGATTCGCTATCTAACTGGTAAAATCCCAAAAGAAAAGCTTGTATTAGGGATTCCCTTCTTCGGCAGGTACTGGACGGAAGAAAGCAAGGGAAAGCCATTCACATTTGATCAAGCGGATGATCTTGTCCGTAAGAATGACGCTTATTTGGAATGGGACGATACCTACGAGACGACATTTGCAAAGTTTACAGATAAAGAAACGGGTTTAGAGTATGAGATTTGGATTGATGATGCGGATAGTCTCATGAAAAGAATTGAACTTGTCGAGCAATATCAACTTCTTGGTTGGGGAGGTTGGAGGATTGGTCAAGAAGATCCCCGGATTTGGGAGATGTTGAAGACGGAAACCGAGACAGCGCTAGAACCCGGGGTGAAGTACCCTGGGCAGGTGGGTTTGGGATTAGCAAAATAGGCGGAAAATTTCCGCCTATTTTTGCATTTTAAGACTCAAATCTCTAAAAAACGGAAACACTCCTGTTATCTACTCCACGCCGTTTGGTTTTGTTCATGACCAAAAAGACCAAAACAATTAGTTTAAGTTCAAAATATCAATGTCACAAAAAATTCAATTATACTGTGAGAAAGACAAATATTCATAAGCTTGCTATCGCTTACAAAAGATAAACAGGGGGGATTGAAAGTGGAAAAATCCATTATGAAGCAAGCATGGAATATGAGCTGGGAAGCTCATCATAAAGTAAAGCAGCTATTATTCTTTTCTTCGGCAGCACGAAACCCAAAGCAGACTTCATCAGAGGTTGTTGAGGTGAATGATGAAAACTCACCAGGGAAAAAGCCGCCCTATCAACCTTCTCAACTAATTGGTTTGATACTGGGTCCGCTTTTATTTGCCCTGACCTTAATGTTCTTTTCGCCTGAAGGTTTAGAGGCCAGTGCAAGAGCTGTTCTCGCTACTACCTTGTGGATTGCGGTTTGGTGGATAACGGAACCGATTCCTATCCCGGCTACGTCTCTACTGCCATTGATCCTGTTACCGATTACAAACGGTCTCGGTGGGTCCGATGTAGCTTCATCCTATGGTGATCCGATTATCTTCCTTTTCTTGGGTGGATTTTTAATCGCTATGGCCATGGAAAAGTGGAATTTGCACAAGCGTATCGCCATTATTATCGTTTCGATCATCGGTACGAGTCCAAAAAGAATTGTATTAGGCTTTATGCTTGCTACAGGTTTTCTATCCATGTGGGTGTCAAATACAGCAGCCGTTATGATGATGATCCCAATCGGTACGGCCATCACTTATCAAGCGATGTCAAGTGTTAAGAAGGCGCAAGGTGAAAGCGGTTCATTAAAGACATTTGAGAAAGCGGTTATTTTCGGGATTGGGTTTTCAGGAACGATTGGTGGTCTTGGGACGTTAATTGGAACTCCTCCGAATATCATTTTGGCGGCAACTATTCAAAAATTATATAACGTTGAGATTTCCTTTGCTTCCTGGTTGTTTTTTGCTGCACCGATTGCTTTGATCTTGATCTTCTTTACTTGGGTTTATCTCGTGAATGTGGCGTTTCCTGTGAAGATTAAGGAACTTCCAGGCGGGAAGAAGCTTATTGATGAAGAGCGCAATAAACTTGGAGTTATGAGCTTTGAAGAAAAAGCGGTATTATCCGTCTTTCTATTTGCAGCATTTATGTGGATATCCAGAACATTCTTATGGGTGGATATTATCCCTGGAATCAGTGATACGATGATTGCTATCGTGGCAGGGGTTCTGCTGTTTTTGATCCCTTCTAAAAAGGGTGGTAAGCTGTTGGACTGGAATGTATCCCGTGAGCTTCCATGGGGAGTTCTGTTACTCTTCGGTGGAGGACTAGCGATTGCTTCAGGCTTTAAAGAAACAGGCTTAGCTGACTGGATTGGTCAACAGCTTATTGTACTTGAAGGCATGAACTTTATCCTCATTGTTCTTCTGACTACGGCGTTGGTTTTATTCTTGACGGAGATCACGTCAAACACTGCAACAGCGACCATGATCTTACCGATCTTGGCATCGCTAGCTCTAGCCATTGGTGTACATCCTTTTGCATTGATGATCCCAGCTGCTATGGCGGCAAACTGTGCCTTTATGCTCCCAGTGGGCACGCCTCCGAATGCGATTATTTATGCGACTGAAAAGATCACAATACCTGAGATGGTCAGATCAGGATTCTGGATTAATATCTTTGCTATTGTGTTGATTGTAGGTGCGGTGTACCTAATTTTACCAGCAATCTTGGATATTAACTTGACTGTATTCCCAAGTGAATTCAAATAGATGCGAAGATAAATCGTTGTACTCCTAGAGTGCAACGATTTTCTTGTACTATAAAGAAAAGGGAGATAAGCGATGCGAAAGTGGAGTTTGCAAACCACAATCGTGATTTTAGTTTGTTTTGTGGTGATTTTGGCTCTTTTGGTTACCAATTTATTAGTCAGTCAAAAAATAGCGGGTTACGCGGAGGGGATCCAGGCGGAGAAGGCCAAAAATATTGCGAGGGTGGTCTCGCGTTCTCCTCATGTGGTTGAGGCTTTAACGGGTCAACGTGACCCTTCTACTATTCAAGACTTTGCAAATCATATTCTGAGTGGTACAGATGTGCAATTTGTAGTTGTCATGGATATGGAGGGACTCAGAAAATCGCATCCTGATCCGGAAAAAATTGGGGAGCCGTTTGTCGGCGGAGATGAGAACAGGGTTTTGCAGGGAGAGGAGTATACCTCTGTGGCCCAAGGAACACTGGGATTATCACTACGCTCCTTCAGTCCGATTTTTGACCCAAATGGTCAGCAGGTTGGAGCCGTAGCAGTAGGAATCACGCTCGCTGAGGTGGAATCGGCAATAGCAGAGGGCCGAATGACGGTCTTTTTAGGGATTGGACTTGGGGGGGTGGTTGGTCTTGTGGGTGCTTGGGTTTTAGCTAGACGGATTAGAAGGATATTATATGGGCTGGAACCTACTGAAATTGCCAAGCTATTAGAAGAACGGAATGTGATGCTTCAGTCGGTTAGAGAGGGAGTTATGGCTGTTAACACGGACGGAGTTGTTACCCTCGTTAATGAGGAAGCAATCAGACTTTTTCGGCAGGCAGGAGTAGAAGAATCCGTATTAGGCAAACACATCCAGGACCTCGTTCCTCACTCCGAGTTGTTGAAGGTGCTAGTTACAGGAAAGGCAAGATATGACCAAGAACAACATCTTAGAGGAGTCAGTGTTCTCGTCAATAGTGTGCCATGGCTTGTCAATGGAGTGAATGTCGGTGCGGTCGCCACGTTTCGTGATATGACGGAAATGAAATTAATGGCCGAGCAGCTGTCTGGTGTGAAACTTTATGCTGAAGCCCTAAGAGCGCAATCTCATGAATTTATGAATAAGATGCATGTCGTGCTAGGAATGATCCACATTGGTTTTTACGATAAACTAAAGCAATATATTCAGGACATTACCAATAATCAGCAATCAGAGATGGGACA
Source organism: Ammoniphilus sp. CFH 90114 (assembly GCF_004123195.1). Taxonomy (NCBI): domain Bacteria; kingdom Bacillati; phylum Bacillota; class Bacilli; order Caryophanales; family Paenibacillaceae; genus Ammoniphilus; species Ammoniphilus sp. CFH 90114. The sequence continues at coordinate 13,453 of NZ_SDLI01000027.1, read as the reverse complement.
TGTCATGAGTAAAATAAAAGATCCAGTCATCGCCGGATTCTTACTTGGGAAGCTGGCCCATGCTAGGGAAAGAGGAATCGATCTTACCCTCATGAGTGATTCGTTTCTCCCTGAATTAAATAGATCAGAATTGACTCATGAAATGATTACCATTGCAGGTAATCTTTTGACCAACGCGTTCGAGGCTGTAGAAGAGCAGAAAGAAAGGCGGGTTGAAATTTTATGCCTTGTAGAAGATGGATTATTGCACATCGATGTATGGGATAGTGGGTCAGGAATTCCTGAAGAAATGAAAGAACAAATTTTGGAGAAAGGCTTTTCGACGAAGGGTGAGGAAGACAGAGGAATTGGTCTATTCCTTGTTAGTCGGAGCGTTGAGCAGTTGGGTGGCAGGATAAAGTTGGAGTCAAATAGGGAGAGCGGAACACGTTTTACGGTGGAAATACCTTTGGTAGGGGATGAGGTAAAGGAATGATCAAGATTCTAATTGTAGAAGATGATCCCATGGTAGCCGAGATTAATAAGCATTACTTAGAAAAATTACAGGGATTTGAGTTAACGGCTGTGGCTCGTTCGTTCTCTGAGGCGCTTGAGGTTCTTGAGTATGATGATATCGATCTCGTCTTACTAGATATTTTTATGCCTGGGAAGAACGGATTGGATCTCCTGGCCCAAATACGCAAAATGGGGATAGGAATTGATATCATCGTCATCTCCGCAGCCAGCGATATCCCAACAGTAAAGAAAGCGCTCCGGTTTGGAGCGGTTGATTATCTAATCAAGCCCTTTGAGTTTGATCGATTTGAGGCGGCGCTGCTGACGTATAAAGAAAGCCTAAGAATTATGGACAAAAAGCGACTTAGTCAAGAAGAGCTAGACCAGCATGTACTGTATAAATCGCCAGTGCAAGGTGCCAATGAACTACCTAAAGGCATATCCAAAATCACACTGCAATCCATGTGGGGAAAAATGGAGGAGCTGCAAGGCGGGCTGTTTACAACGGAAGAAATTGCTCAACAAGCCGGAATATCCAGGGTCTCCGCACGTAAGTATTTGCAGTTCTTGGTCGATCTAGGTGTATTGGACATGCAGTTAATCTATGGTTCGGTAGGCAGACCCATCTATAAGTACCAAGTCCACGAAGTCAAAAAGGAAGTTATAAAAGACTATATCTGAAGAAAAAGCCATCTTAGAAAAACTGCATGGTTGATCTTCCTTTCTTCTGGGCAAATCGAGATATATCCATAGCCTATGTCGAAAGGAGTTTGGAGGTCACGGTTGTAAATTTGGGCGTGCTCTACTAAAATATCAAACATGAACAATCATAAACCGACCGCACTGATGATGAAAACATTGTATTCGCTTTTGCTAGAGGTAGGAGAGGCGCCGGGTTCTTGGTTAGCTGACTTGACTCATGAAGAAGCGAAGGACTGGATTAACCAGCTTAAGCAGCAAGCGAAAAAAATTGCCAAAGAATGCTCCCATCCCTCTATGTTTGCGGAACGATCCATTAGAAGTATTGATACAAGCAGTGATAAAGAGCTAGATTGGATTGGCAATCAGTTAAGCCTCACCTATTTTGGACGTCCATGCAAGATTCCGATTGAATGGGATAAAACTTTAAAAAATGCTGCAGGGTATTTCTCATTTGATAAACGAACAAGAAAACCCTTGCGCATTGTGCAAAGCATGTGGCAGTATAATCAATTCGGAGCCCAGCATGTAATCGGGACACTAAAGCATGAGCTTGCTCATTACCATCTTTTTATGGAAGGAAAGCCGTTTGATGACAAGGATGTGGAATTCAAACGGGAATGTCAAAGAATTCATGCACCTTTATTTGCTATGGCAATGCATGAGGGTTTTGAGACTTTTTGCTCTTCTTGCCGGACTTATACAGGATTAGAGAAAAAACAGAAAGAAAAGTTAAAAAGTCGGTGCTGCAAGAGTCCTTTAGAGTTCGGCAATTATCTTTTGATTTTTCCTAATGGCTGGAGAGTGGAAGTGGAAAAGTAAAAAAGAGGTGAAAAGTCATGACAACCCCCGAATGGGATTATGGGAACATGGATATTTATTTATTTGACCAAATTCAAAAAGGACGATTTATTCCAGGGAGCCGTATTTTAGATGCAGGATGCGGGACTGGGCGCAATTTGATGTATTTCTTACAAAACTCCTTTGAGGTGTATGGGGTCGATTCTAATCCAAAAAATATGGATCACGTTCGTAGAATTGCGGAAAAGTGGGCACCAGCCGACCATTTTCGAGTGGAAGGGATTGAAAATTTATCCTTTCCAGCAAACTATTTTGATGCGGTGATTTGTAATGCAGTTCTCCATTTTGCACATAGCGAAGATCATTTTTTACAGTTGGTTAATGGGTTATGGGAAAGGCTTAAACCTGGAGGACTATGGTTTGCTAGATTAGCATCCACCATCGGGATAGAAAAGGAGATTATCCCTCTTGGGGGAGGTAGGTATCTCCTACCTGATGGGACAGAACGATTCTTAGTAGATGCTCATAGACTTATTCAGTTGACGGATCAATTGCAAGGAAGCTTTATTGAACCGATTAAAAGTGTACTGGTACACGAACAGAGAACGATGACCAACTGGGTGTTGAGAAAAACAAGGACATAAGGAGCGTAGAATATGATAACGGTAACGTTTAAAGAAGGTCAGAAGTGGAAGCTCGGACTTAAAACGGACAAGGGAATTCTCGACGTAGAACAAAGGATGGTACAACTTGGGGTGAATGGACCTATAACGGTACAAGAATGGATTGAAAAGGGAGATTCAATTCAGGAGATTGTAGATCTGTTGTTATCGGCCGAAGATCAGGAGCTTGAATTCCTTGATGAGTCGACTCTAGAATGGGGCCCATGTGTCACCGAACCGCAAAAGATTATTTGTGTTGGCTTAAATTATCGTCGCCATGCAGAGGAATCCAAAATGGCCATACCTGCCCAACCCATTCTATTTAGTAAATATAACAACGCGCTAAACGGTCATCTTGGGGATATTTACATACCAGACGGAGCTATGCAGTTGGATTATGAAGCGGAGCTCGCCATTATCATAGGAAAAGAGGCAAAAATGGTAGAGAAAGAGGATGCTCTTTCTTACGTTTATGGGTATGCTACGGCGAACGATGTATCTGCGCGTGACTGGCAGATGAAAAGTTCGCAATGGTTGCTCGGAAAGACGTCGGACGGATTCTGTCCTATAGGCCCATATTTGGTGAGTAAGGATGAAATTCCTAAGCCTAACAATCTGAAGATTCAAACTACGTTAAACGGACAGGTTCGCCAGAATTCCAATACCTCAGATATGATTTTTTACTGTGACGAGATTGTCAGTTATATTTCTAAACACTTTACGCTCCAGCCAGGTGATGTGATCTTAACAGGAACTCCAGAAGGGGTCATCTTAGGATATGAGGAATCTGAGCGTGAATGGCTAAAAGAGGGGGACGAGGTCTCCATCGAGATTGAGGGGTTAGGAAGACTGACAAACACGGTACGAGATTTAAAGGAGTCATAATCTAGACAGCTTAGCTGTCTTTTTTTTTTTCAATATTAATCTGTAGCAATTGGGATATTTTACTCTACTGTAAGCAAACTAATAAAAAAACAATTCAGATAGAGAAGCGGTGAGAATATGCCTAACTATGTTGAAGTTCTAAGAAGTATGTTTAATACGATTGTAGATGATGAGCCCAAGTTACCAATAAATATAATTGAAGCATCCTATTGTTGGCTCTACTACGGAATTGTAAAGGAAGCCCTATCATTTGAAGAAGCTGCGCTGAATACCACGACGGACGATGAGCTTAAAGGAATGATCCAAGATGCCATCAAGCTATGTAGTGATCACGCGAAAGAACTTGAACAATTAATGAGAAAAGAAGGAATTTCTTTACCACCCGTATCCGAGCCCAAACCCTATACGGACCCTAAAGAAATCCCATTAGGCGTGAAGTTGACCGATAATGAGATTGCGAACGGAATTGCCCTTAAGATGATTGCGATGTCCACAAACGCAAGTACAGCGGCTGCTCAGTGTGTTAGAACCGATGTTGGGGTTATGTGGGTTCAGTTTTTGAATGAAACTTTAGCGTACGGAATGACATTAAAAACCAAAATGCGGAAGAGAGGCTGGGCGAAGATCCCTCCAGCGTATGCTCCACCAGGAGTATAAAATGATGATGGATTAGTGGGGAAGGATGACGGTAAGCCATCCTTCTAAAAAACTACCCCAAAAATGAGATTAAGGTAGATCAATTAACATGATTTTTGCATTAGTATTTGCTTCAATTTTCAGTTCAGTTATTTCACTTATTCTTGCAGAATCGCGTTTCTTTAGTTGGTTTTCTCTGTTTAAGGTGACCTCCCCATCAATAACGAAGAAGAAGATTTTTCGGTTTAGTTCTTGGTTAAAGCTAAGGGACTGTCCGGCTTCTACATCGGAGAGGTAAAGAGTTAAATCTTGGTTGATATAAGCCGTATTCTCTGATTGGACTTGTTTAGATACAATCGGAAGCAACTGGTTCTTCATGGCTTCCTGATCATATGCTTTTTGCTCATAAGAAGGGGTGAGGCCTTTTTCCTCAGGCATAAACCACAACTGTAAAAAGTTTACTTCCTCGGTTTCCGATGGATTGAATTCAGAATGTACGACGCCACTTCCGGCGGTCATCCGCTGTATTTCCCCTGGACGAAGAACTTCTGATCCCCCTGTGCTGTCTTGGTGTTTTAATTGTCCTTTTAATACAATGGAGACAATTTCCATATCGCGATGAGGGTGAGCTCCGAAGCCTTGATTTGGGGCAACAAAATCATCATTCAGCACTCGAAGAGGACCAAAGTTCATGTTGTTAGGGTCATAATATTCACCGAATGAGAAACTATGTGATGTTTTAAGCCATCCGTGATTGGCGCTATATCGATTTTCTGATGGGTATACGGTTATCATTATGTCCTCCTATTTTTCCTTTATTTTTTCCAAAGAAATGAGTCTTAAGTACATATACATTTTTATATTTACTTACTTTTTATTATAAAACTATTCTTTTGTATAATAATTTGTCGCACTTGCTTCTGTCAAGTTTGTTTTGGCTGAGTGGTAAGGATTGCTTATTGAATTCTTCGGTTTAGGAGAAGATATACTTAGATTCCCTGGCGGAGGTATTCACTTACAATGACAAGCAACCTCACTCTTACTGCATCGGAAAATTTGAGTCTTTGGAACACCTATTTAACAGAGACGATGACATCGCATGTATCGAGGTATATGATGGCTCATGTCACCGATAAAGATGTTAAAAATATGCTGGCTTTTGCTACACAGATTTCTCAAGAAGGAGTGGACATGTCTGCTTCTGTCTTCATTAATGCTAACCATCCGCTTCCGCAAGGTTTTACTGAAGAAGATGTAGATATGAAGGGGCCTAAAGTGTATTCCGATGACCTGATTATCCTTATTAAGAGGAAACTGGTTCAAGATGCACTGGTTGTCAATACGATGTCACTAGGGGCTGCTACTCGACCAGATATTCGGGCTTTTTATGAGAAACAAATGGTGGATGGAAGCAAGCTGCTTAATATGATTTTGGAGCTTCTCTATAAGCGGGGCTTACACCATCCCTTACATATACCATTCCCTGAAACGGTTGAAAAGGTGAAGAGTTCATTCCTATTCTCTGCTGGCATATTTGAGGGAAATAGAGATTTGAATACCACTGAGTTATTCAATCTGGAACTTAATTTTCAATCCACCGTAGTCTTATCCGTATTCTTTAAGAGTTTTGCTCAATTTGAACTGATCAAGGAAGGAAAGTTGGCAGACCATTTTTTACGCGGGGCAAGAATAATGGACAAGCATCTCGAATTATTTCGGAATCGGTTAATGGAGAGTGGGATGCCTCAATTTCCTACATGGGAGAATGAACTAACCGATGCCTCCATTTCCCCATTTTCAGAGAAATTAATCTTGTTTAAGTCGGCCGTCATGCTCTCGGCTACAGCGGGCCGTTATGGAGTGGCAATTTCAACCGTACTCAGAAGGGACATTGGTTCAGATTTCTTGAGAGTAATGACGGAAACCCTAAAGTATGCTGAGGATACGATGAATCATATGGTTAAAAGAGGATATTTAGATCAGCATCCCATGGCAAGAATAACAGAATAACCAAAGGTAACCTCTAGTAGACTATCCTTTTGGTTATTTTTTTTGCTCCAGGTTTAGTCTGGTGTAGTGGGCTGCTAAATAAGAAATATATACCAATTATTAAGTAAATAGATTATTGTAGAGGTATATTATCACACGATTGAGGAGGTTCATCTTGGAGGGTCTAGACTCGTTATTATTAAATGTGCTTTTCCTCATTGTTTTTTTATTATTTATTCCCTTCTTAATAGAAAATAACGGTAAATTTACATCGTATGACTCTTACAAGAAAAAATGGGCAATCACCCTCACGGCAGGTATAGCCATTATTAGTTGTATATCGTTTCGTATCACGATTATTGAAGGATATAGTTTTGACTTGCGATTAATTGCCCTTATCATAGGCGGCTTATATGGTGGGTTTAAGGTTGGTATGATCTTAGCCATAATTACTGTAATCTATCGTTTTTTGGTCGGAGGCCTTGGAGCTTCTGCAAGTCTGATTGTGATGATTTTCAGTTTATTCCTTTTATTTTTTGCAGCTAAGAGGTTCCATCAGTATTCGAAGATAAAAAAAATCATGATAGGAACCGCTCTATCAGCAGGCATCACCTTATTTGCCATTTGTAATTCTATTTTTTTATTTGATGTTCCGCTTAATGGAGCGTTTATTGTTATGTATCTTACCATTACAATAGCGACCACAGCAGCGATTCTTTATACCTACGAATGGTTTCAGGAGACCATCTTAATTAACCAACGAGTACTTAAGGCGGAGAAGTTGGATGTTGTCAGTCATCTTGCTTCCTCCATTTCACACGAAGTTCGTAATCCTTTAGCCGTTATAAAAGGCTTTCTTCAAATGATGGAACAAACAGAACTTCCTCAAGCTAAGAGGAGAGAGTTTATAGGGATTTGTATTGAAGAAATTAACCGAGCGAATGAGATTATACGAGATTATTTAACTTTTGCTAAACCTGCTCCCGAAAACTTTGGTCTCTTGGATGTGTCACAAGAATTGCATAGAGCCATTAATATCATAACCCCTTTAGCGAACATGAACAGTATCGAGATCACGACTTGTATCGAACCCTGTTATGTAGAGGGGGACGCGCAGTTTTTTCAACAATGCCTTTTAAACCTGACAAAGAATAGTATCGAAGCGATGCCTGATAGCGGGAAGTTATCCATCCAGACAAAACGGGAGAAAGCTGAGCTTATTATTGTTATATCGGATACGGGAAAAGGCATGACACAGGAGCAGCTGTCACGTATTGGGGAACCTTACTTCACAACGAAGGGAAGAGAAGGAACGGGTCTTGGTATGATGGCTGCGATGAGAATTATTGATATGATGAACGGAAAATTAACAGTCACGAGTAAAGTAGAGGAAGGGACGAACTTTTATATTGCTTTACCAATAGTAGAAGTGGATACAACAGAGGAGAAGGAGGAATTAGTGGGCTAGAAGGGTTTCATTTCTTGACAGGTTTAGAGTGGAACCATAATATAATATTATTTATAGAAAAATAAAAAAAGAAAGAAGATAGGTTCGTTTTTGCTTGGGAGGAAATGACTGTGGCCATTTACAACTTAACTGATCAATTAATACATGAGCTTGGAAAACAAATCATTAATGGCGATTTAAAACCAGGGGATACGTTGCCCAAGGTGGAAGCGTTAAGTGAAATCCATGGGGTGAGCCGGACCGTGGTGCGTGAAGCTTACAAGGCCTTGGCTACGCGACGACTAGTCAAGTCGGTTCCAAAGTTAGGGACGATTGTATGTCCTCGATCAGAATGGCAGTGGTGGGATGCGGATGTATTAACTTGGGCGTCTAATGAAGGACTTAATCGAAACTTTTTACTTAAATTAAATGAAATTGGATTGGCCGTGGAGCCTGTGGCTGCTAAACTAGCAGCTAAGCATGCAACAGAAGAAGATATCAAGCATATGACTTATTGTTACAATCAGTTAGAGAAGTCTTTAGGTGATAAAGAGGCTTGGGCTGAAACGGATTACTATTTCCATAAGAGTATTTATGATGCCTCAAATAATGAGCTTCTCGTTAATATGATGCAGATGCTGTTCAAAGCACAATTAGAGTATCGTTATATGACTATATCCAGTATGAATAACATGCCAGACACGACGGAAAGATATTTAAAGCTACATAAGGATGTTCTGATTGCAATTTCTAGTAAGGATGAGAGAACTGCATATCAAAAGATGTATGAGTTGCAAGAAGAACTAGCGATCATCCTAACACAAACGGAAGACTAAATCCAATAAATCTATATTTTTTCAGCATTAAATCCCAAATTCTTATTGAATTTGGGATTTTTTTGTTTTTTGTAAATTTATGTTTTGAACTGTTGACAAAAATTAACTCTATAAGTATTATAATAATATAATAATATTTATTAGAAAATATAGAATAGTAAGGAGTGAATGAATAGTTTAATAAATTTTTATCTGTTTCTAGATCTATAAAAAAGAGATTATCCATACATAGGAGGGTTTATGAAAAAACAAATTAGGGATTTTCAAGTGAATGTGGAAGCAAGAGGATCAGGGGAAGCGGTTGTATTTGTTCATGGACTAGGAGGAGATCTAAACATCTGGCATAGCCAGGTGAATGTGTGTTCACGTTCTATGCGAACGATTACATATGATCTTCGTGGAGCGGGCAAGACGGACGTACACCCGCCTGAGTACTCTATTGATTTGCTAGTTGAAGACCTTAAGTCTGTTTTGGACAATGAGTCCATTGAGAGTGCTCACCTTGTCGCCCATTCGATGGGGACATTAATTGTCGAACATTTCGCTGTGAGATATCCAGAGGCCGTGAAGAGTTTGACCCTAGTGGGCGGATTTACTGAGCCACCGGAAGGAGCAAGGAAGGCCTTAGGTGATCGTTCCACGGTGGTTAGAGAGAAGGGGATGGAGGCTGTTGCGGATGCAATATTAGAGGGTGGTTTTTCCTCGTATACGAAACATTCCAATCAAGCGATGCTGGGGATGGTTCGGTCTCTGCTTTTAAGTAACGATCCAGAAGGTTATGCAGCCTTATGTAGGGCACTGGCAGATGCGAGATCCATCAAACATCAGGAAGTGAGTGTTCCCGTATTGCTCATCGTAGGGGATGAGGACAAGACAACGCCGTTGGCTATGTCTAAGGCTCTTTATAAGAACTTCCCTAATGCTGAATTAGTCGTGCTTCCCAATTGTGGACATTGGGCAACCCTTGAATCAGCAGATGAAGTGAACCGTGCGCTTCTCAAGTTTTATCATACCATCTAGTTTGGACTAGCATTCCATCTACACCTGAACGATCACAAGAGTACAGCAGAGGAGAATGTATATGTATCTTGCAACTTTTTTACATGACGGGCGATTGAAATATGGATTTAAGGCAAAAGGAGATTCTATCGTAGACGTGGTAGAAGCGGAGAGAGTGATTTATTCCCAATCTACTTTACCAGCCACTCTTCTAGAAGTGATTGAAAGTCAAACAGCAATGGATAGATTCAGAGAAATCAATGAGAAAGAAACAGAATGGGATGACCGTTATGTCATCCCGCTTAAAGAAGTAATCCTTCAAGCTCCTATTCCGACACCCAAGAGAGACATTATTTGTCTTGGACTCAACTATAGAGAACATGCTCTTGAATATACAACAGCTATGGAGGAAGCCAATGATCTTCCGAAGTATCCGATTGTGTTTACGAAGGCCACAACTACAGTGATCGGGACGGAGCAGAAAATCTACAGTCATCCTCATGTGACCAGTAAACTGGATTATGAAGCAGAATTAGCGATTGTAATTGGTAAAGAAGGAACAAACATTAAGGAAGAGGAAGCCTATGATTATATCTTCGGTTACACCATTATCAACGATGTTTCTGCTCGTGATCTTCAAAAACAACATAGCCAATGGTTTCTAGGGAAGAGTTTAGATACGTTTGCACCGATGGGACCTTTTCTCGTTACGGAAGATGAGATTGATCGTCCAGTCAAGTTGGATATTCAATGCCGAGTGAATGGGGAAGTCAGACAGAGTTCGAATACGGAACTTCTCATTTTTGATATCCCAACAATCATAAAAACTTTATCTGCCGGTATTACCCTCAAGCCAGGAGATATTATTGCCACGGGGACACCGAAAGGGGTTGGGCTCGGTTTTGAACCTCCGAAGTTCCTGAAGGAAGGGGATACGGTAGAAGTTGAAATAGAGAAACTTGGGGTGCTTAGAAATATCGTTTCCTAGTTTGGCCCTTTTACATTGACGAGGGGAGATAAAAGTCTCTCCTCTCTTATAAGAATACAGGAAGGACGGCGATAGATGATGTTGGATAAAGCGTTGTTAGCAAGAAATACCATCAGTTACACCGAAAAACAATTAGAAGCGATCTCTAAGGGATTTTGTCCTCACTGTCTACCCAAATATACCAGCTACCGCATTCTAAAAACGTATTTTGATGAGCATAGGAAAATGGACTTGCTTCACGTTAAATGTGATAATCTCGTCGCATGCGAGTGGGATGAACAAGTGCCTGCTGTTCGAGTGGACAATGGCTTGGAAGGGTTCTTTAATTCATAAATTTCCGTCTCATAAATTCAGAATATTTAATAAGTAAAAAATGTTTAATAGGTTATGAAACTTGTTTTTGGTTAAACGAGTGTTGAACATAGAAGATATTAAATACCAAACTTTGAAAGGGGTTTCATAAGATGAAAGCTAAATTGTTAAAGAATGGTATGCTGATTGACGGGACGGGTGCGGAAGCAAGACACGAAGTCGATGTCTTAATTGAAGGGAATAAGATTACAGCGATAGGAAACAACCTTTCGGTGCCTGATACCTATTCACCAGGTGAGATCGATATCCTGGATTTACAAGGTAAGACGATTATGCCAGGGATGACAGAGGCCCATACTCATTTTACTTGGCAGGATTCGATCTATATACAGGATATTGATTTTAAACCGATTGAGGAGACCATGATTGGAGCAATAAAAAATGCTGAAACGATGCTTAAGAGTGGCTTTACTTCTTGCGTAAGCGCGGCTGCTAGGGGTCGTGTTGATATTGCACTGCGCGATGCTATTAATCGTGGGCAGATCTTAGGTCCTCGTATGATGGCAAACGGAGCAGAAGTTTCAGCAACAGGAAGTTTTGTTGATCTTCATCCTAACCATGTTAGGGTGCACGGACTATCTTTCCTTGCTGATGGTGAAGATGAAGTAAGACGAGTAGTTCGAAGTCTATTTAAAGAAGGAGCAGATCTCGTCAAGCTTAATGTTAGCGGAGAGAGCTTAACGGCTCATGCTACAGGCGAGATGACACTCTACACTTACAAAGAGGTTAGAGCGGCAGTCGAGGAAGCTCATGCTCGTGGAAAAAGAATTTATGTTCACGCTAGATCTTCTGACTCTGTCAAAATATGTGTACAAGCCGGAGTGGATATTATCGGTCATGCGGATTTTATTGATGATGAAGCCTTTGACATGCTAGTCGATAATAAAGATCGCCTATTCGTCGTACCAGCCTTGAATTGGCTTGTCTCTACTCTTGAACACGGGGCTGAGTATTTTGGACAAGAGGCGATAGTTGCAACGGGCTATGAAGAAGGTTTGGAAATTGCTCTTCGTAATATGCATAGACTCTATCAAGCAGGGGTTCGCATTTTACCGGGAGGCGATTATGGGTTTAAATGGTGTCCACACGGTCAATATGCTCGCGATCTGGAGCACTTTGTCAAACTCGTAGGCATGACTCCTATGGATGCTATTGTATCCGCTACCAAATATGGCAGTCAAATTATGCAGATGGAAGACCAGCTTGGAACAATTGAAGTAGGAAAGCTGGCAGATATTCTTGTTGTGGATGGGAACCCGTTAGAAGATATCAGCGTTTTACAAAATCATAGCAAATTAAACGTCATCCTAAAAGATGGAGAGTATGTTGTTCGTACACTAGAGGTCAGCCACCTAGAAGAACGCGCAGCAGTTTAGGGGGAAAGAGGCTTTTTAGGTCACATACATTAAGACTATTTTAAGAGGGTGCCCCTTAGGAGTCGGTTTTGCGACATTTTTGGGCAACCCTCTTTTTCTTCACATTTACCAAAATGAACAAAGAGGTCACACATGACAATGACGATACTTTATTGTTTTCGAAATCGAATAGGGCAATCTGAAAAAATGATGAGGGCTCAGATTGAGGACAAAGAGATGGAGGTTTCGATACATCCAACATCCTGTATGAAGTTATGCGTTTTTTGTGAAAAGCTGAATGTTGCTATCGTTAATCGCGAGGTTGTCATGGATAAGGATGAAGCCAAGTTTATGGAAAGAATTCTAGAGAGGCTAGAGTAGTTAGAATGGAGTCGTTAAGCAAGTGAATAAAAGGGATGAGAAGGTTTTTACTTCAGCGGATCAAACTAAGACGAACGAAGATATAAAAAATCAAAGAGAGTCGTCTTATACGGCTAGAATAGCTCAAAAGACTCGAGTTCGGGGAAGAAATCCCATTAAAAAATATGGATATTAGTGTTCAGATTTTAACAAAAGCTTGGTTAACGCCAAGTTTTTTTGTTTTTTGAAACATTTTAGTAAAAATTTACGTCCTTCAATAGTGATAATTGGAAAAGGGGTGATGAAAATGAAGATGCCCAGCAAGCTGTTTCATTTACTTATTTGGCTTACGGTCATTCTCGCGGGCTGCAGTGCTCAAACTTCAAGCAAGCAGGTGGAACTTTCCCTCGAAGAAGCGCTTCAAATGATACAACAGGCAAGTCTTCTTGATTACTCTTTCTATGCGGAGCCTCGCACGAGGGAAGAATCCTATGATCACTTTAAAAAATATTATACGAACCATTATATCGATAAGATCGTTTTGGGCACCGGGAACTTAAAAGAAGAAGGGGATAAATGGAGTTTTGCTTACGAAGGTGGCGAGTTGGTGGAGGGTTCTTTCATCAATACTATCTATGAAGAATCCTCTGAATTGAAGACAACGGAGGACTTACGTGTGGTAAAACTGATCAATCACATCGGCGATGGACTGTATGCTCCACACAGGGAAATCATTACCTTTGTGCACACGGATAAAGGTTGGAAAATAGATGATCTTGTTTGGGATAAGTGAGAGTGACTGGCAAGCAAGATGGATAAGCGTAAAATTTCCCCTTATTTTCGAAAAAGGCTTTAAAAAGCTGAGAATAGGGGAATTTTTTTCTCTTAAGTACCCTAAAACGGCTTAGCCCCCTAAGTTTGGACACTTT
>NZ_SDLI01000026.1 GCF_004123195.1 Ammoniphilus sp. CFH 90114 | reverse complement strand
CCAATCCTGTTAGGGGGCTTTAGAGAATTCTGGTCAAACTTGCATCGGAACGAGCCGTTTTGGGATGATTTGGGAGCTTAAGACCGCTTTTGGTGCATGAACTGATCCGGAACTCACGAAACATTTAAGAAAACTCATGAATTTAGTGGTTATTCTCACGAATTAAGTTGTGATTCTCACGAAGATGTAGTTATTACAATTAAGCTTAAAACTACGCTAGCTACTACTTCCTTAAGCTCAACAGCGTCGAGAGTTCAGAAAAACCAGGACCAAGGGAATGCAGACGTTTCCAACCGTGCGCATTGACACCCTGAAATGGGTCCGTCTGGGATTTCGGGGCATCAATCGGGCACTTTGACACCCTGAAATCTGCCCAACTCGATTTTCGGGGCATCAACCGAGCGCATTGACGCCCTGAAATCCGCCCAACTCGATTTTCGGGGTATCAACCATGCGCTTTAGAGAGCTCCCCCCTCAATCATCGCATCCATGTAGCCTTACCCTAGATTTCCCATTTTAATGTAGAGAACTGCTCTTCTTCTTCAAATGCACTGGCAAAACGATAGATGGTTGCTTCGTCAAGTGGCTTCCCGATTAGCTGCATACCAATTGGCAGTCCGTTCTTCGATAACCCGCATGGCATGGAAAGACTTGGCAGACCTGTGGAGTTCGCTGGTCCGTTCAATCGAAGCAGGGAAGCAAAGGTCGGCTCGATATGACCGTTGATATTACTCTCACGCTGGCCGATAACGGGCGGTAGAATAGCAAGAGTCGGCGCCAAAATCACGTCTACTTGACGGAGAGCATCCAGGAAGGATTGGCGAATTTTTAACCGTTCTTGTTGGGCTTTTACATACTCATAAGCGGATGTATCCTTGCTTGCTTCTAGGCGAGATCTTACCTCTGGCTGCAATTCGTCTAGATTGGCGTCCATGTGATTTTCATGGATGGCATAGGATTCCCCACGAACGGTGATAAGCTGAGCCCAAGCGGCTTGAGAAAGATCGATCTGGACTTCTCGAACGGAAGCGCCTAGTCGCTCGAAGACTTGTCCCGCACGGTCTAAGGCCTCTCTCACTTCATCCTCCAGATGATCATAGAAGTAACTGTCGGGACGTCCAATAACTAAACCAGAAATATCCATCCCCAATTGACGTGTGAAGTCCTCGGCAGATTGCTCTAGGGAATAAGGATCATTCGGATCATATCCGGCCAAGAGGTTCAGCAGCATGGCATTATCTTTAACACTCCTCGTCATCGGCCCCACATGGTCTAAGGTATATCCAAGGGGATAGACGCCATGCTTGCTTACGCGTCCAAAGGTGGGCTTCATTCCAATAATCCCGCAAGCTGAAGAAGGAATGCGGACCGAACCGCCTGTGTCCGTTCCTAATGCAGCAAAGCACATTCCGGTTGAGACGGCAGCTCCCGAACCGCTGCTTGATCCTCCTGTAATACGATTAAGATCATAAGGGTTGCGTACAGGGCCAAAATACGAAACGTCTCCCGAAGGTCCATAGGCAAATTCGTGAGTATTAAGCTTTCCTAATAGAACGGTACCCGCACGCTCTAAGCTTTCTGCAACGGTTGCACTGTATTCCGGAATGTAATCTTTATATATGCCTGAAGCCATGGTGGTCCGTATGCCCTTTGTATAAATTAAGTCCTTTAATCCGACGGGAATCCCATGAAGAGGTCCTCTCCACTTTCCTTGAACCAGCTCTTGTTCCATCACCTTTGCTTGTTTGAGCGCTTGGTCATGGAGTATGGTAATAAATGCATTCAACTTCGGGTTGACCTCGTCAATTCTCTGGAGGGCGGCTTCCACCAATTCGACGGGGGAAATGTCCTTGTTTTTTATTAGGTGGGATACCTTTTCAAGGTTCCAACCTAGTATTTCAGTTAGGTTTTTTTTCATCTGAATCTCCTCAAATTTGATAGTTTCACTTATTTTGTTTTAATTCGCTCTTGAATAGAAAAAATCCTCTAGAGTTTACTTCTTACCTCAACGGGCAAGGATGATTATTGGAGGTGAATCGTAAAATGTCAGAATCAATCCAATTCTTCTTCCTGTACTCGGGCGTAATATTCCTTCTAGGCATCATCATAGGATACTATGCAGAAAACTTATATCTTAAAGTAAAGGCACACTTGATCAGACGGAAATTTAAAAGAAAAGCCAAGATCGCAAAATAAGGAGGTTATTTCCCAACCTCCATCAACATTTTACTTGCTTCCTTCTCCTCATCTAGCAAAATCCAGCAGGCCAATTGGTCAGTGAGTTTAGTAATGGCATTAACATTACCTTCGCTTTCTTTACGGTTCATTTTGTTAAACTTCCACCCTTTCACTGCCTCGAAATATTGCTTAAAGAAGTGACTAATCTTCTCCATATCCTGTTCATAGTTTTCCTGAATAAGGCTTACAACTTCCGCTAGCCTTGGGCTTCTTCTTGAGGCTACAACGAGTACGGCACTTACGTTAGAACGGTTTACATTCTCCGTTTTTGTCAATATTTCAATCAGTTCTGGAAAAGCGGGGTGGTTTGCAAAGGCTAAACCCGTAACTGGCCCATCGGCTTCAAGCGGAAGCAGTCTGGTCCGATATTGTTCTTTGTTTCTCTTGATCAACGCCATTATTTGCGTGGAGTCTGAAGGATTTAACCCTTCATTATACATATCCTCATTTAAGGACTGGCCTAACCTTTTTTTGGCGTACTCGACCGCAAAATGTTCCGTGATGGATTTCATTAATTGGTGATTCGGTTTTAGCAGTGCTAAAAACTCGTTTCCATTAATTCCTTGGAGTGCTCGCTCCATCTCTGTAATCCACTGCTCTGTTTTCATAAGAATGGCCTCCCTCAGTATATTTTCTCAGATGGTTCTAACAGAACCCTATCCATACATAATCATAGATTAATAGAGTGATAGAATCGGAGGATGATGAAATTGTTGAAATTCTTATTGTATATGTTTCTCGTCGAAATGGTCTTCGTTTTATTCATGGGCTTAGGAACAATGACCTTAGATCTATTGTAAAACATGTTAGCGAAACCTAAACGTCAGATGCAACGAATGCAAAAAAATCTAGACAAATTTTACAAAAAGATGTATGAATTTGCAATCTAATTTGCCATACTAAATGGAAAGTAAAATAAGTGGAGGTTTAAAGAAAGATATGCATGCGAAAGAAGATTGGGAGATTGAGAAAGAACGTCTTCTGTTACAGAAGAAAAAGCAACGACTTATTGAAACATTACCGAATGAGCCTCATCGAAAAGGTTGGGTTGAACGAGGAGCCGACTTTAACGAGGGAAACTACTTTATCCATCCCTCTACTCAAGAATTGTGGTTAGCGGTAGGGACGTTCTCCCCTACGTGGGGAACCGAAGTGCACATTTATTCCTCCTCCATTGGCCGATTAATTCAGGAGTGGGATGAGCAGTTGGCTGAACTCCATGAGCCTTATCAATTGAGTGGGGAACAAACGTAAAGACGCTGTAATGGAAACCAGCGTCCTTTAAGGTCATACGGATTTTCTCCTGAACAAAAATGGGGCATATAAAAGGAAAAAGAGAGCTAAAGCGACAAATTCAAGCGAAACAATATACCATGGGTACGGACCAAGAAAATCGAGCAGGCTGGGATTCGCTGGTTTATAAGCTAAGAATAAGTAATTCCCCCCTGTCCATTTGTTGATTCCAAAGACCACCACCATATAAACATTGAGCAATCCGAAGGTTTTCCAAATAGACTTCCATGTTGGTCGGTAGCCTTCTACCCAGGTCATGAACAGACAAGCTAAGATGATGGCCATATGCGCAATAAAAAAATGCAAAAAACGATAATGAGGAAACGGATAAAACAATTCAGGTGTTAACATCGCCTGACCTGCCCCACCTAGGCCTGTGAAATAAGCGATCTCATAGAGCTTGTAACTCTTAGTAAATAGCATAAAAATGCAAAGGAATAACGTGATACTGCATAACTGAAAAGGCAGTGTGGAACCGGGATCCCAGATGGCATTAGCGTAATACCAAATGTTCAGTGTTAGCTCCGTAAGAATTAAAATGACGGCTAACCCATAGCGAATCAATGAATATGCCTTCGAAGACTTGTTAATCTCATCTCGATATCTGTATAAAAGCAATATAAGTGCAAAAAAACCGAACAGAACGGTCCAATGGGACATGGAAAACATGGAAAAGGCGTCACCCGTGTAGGTCCCTGAAAAGAAATCGGCGAACAGTGTGTTTCCCTCCTTTCGATAAGTATTTTGCAGAAAAAACCAACCTAACACGAAAGCGCTAGGTTGGTGTCTGTCTATACATAAGCTGGTTGTAGCTGTTGTTTTAACAGTTCATGGATCTGTTCTGACGTGTATCTTCTTTCTTTTTTGATCCATCTCCAGTCATAAGGTAATCCGAAGTTACTAGAAAAGGAATAATACAGACCTATAGCCCTGTAATACGTTTCAAGTGCACTTAGATGGTTGCCGCGCTTTTTGGGTTTAGGTAAGTTGATTCGATTAATCTTCAAGCAATCTAGATAAATAAACCACTGACTGAGTAATTCTTTATCCTGATAATTGAAGGGAATGGTAACGGCATTATAAAGCACATCAAGTGGCAGTACCTGTTCGTACATGCTGGCTAAATCAAGTAATTCTAATGTCTCAGTGATATCAGCCTTTTGGAAGTATGGAACTTGGATTTCGTAATTTGTCCATGCCTTTAGACGTTCAGACAGGCTTCCAAATGGCAAGCTAAGGATCGTTGTATCGTGAGGTGCAATGAAGGCAGCCTGCAAGGGCTGATCCTGCATCTCAAGTTTTTGCTTAATCTTTGCCTTATCTCGGATTGAATTTACATAACCTCTTTCGTATATTCCCTTCCGGCCAGCTCGCCCGGAAATTTGTTTAATTTCTTGTGGTAATAACTCGCGTACCTGGGTCCCATCAAACTTCTCGGTTTCGAGAAAGACAATTCTTCTAATGGGCAGGTTCATCCCCATCCCAATCGCGTCTGTCGATACAATGACTTGGGTTTCACCTTCTAGAAAAAGACCGACTTGCTTTCTTCTCGTTTCCGGAGGCAGATTCCCATAAATAATACTTGAGCTCCATTGCGCTTGCGTCAATTGAGATGCAACCTGTAAAGCCTGTTTTCTAGAGAAAACAATGAAGGCATCTCCTTTCATGACATCCTGTGGAAACCTGAAAGGGTGATCTTGAAATAATAAAGGGGTCTGTCTCTCGTGTTGAACCACTTCCACATGATCCTTACAATCAGCAAGCAGCTGTTTAATTAAAGGTACGGCTTCCCTTGCGCAACAGACGTGGATCTCTCGGGCTCTAAGCCCTAGGAGGGCTCTCGTCCAAGCATATCCTCGTTGTGAGTCGCCGATCATCTGTCCCTCATCAATTACGGCCACGTCATATACTTCGTCGTAGCTTGCCTTTTCAATCGTACAAGAGGTATGTTTTGCTCCTGCTGCATGGATCATCTCCTCTCCAGTCAAGAGGTCACAAGGTACTCCTTCTTCGTTTAATCTTTCATATACTTCAAGGGCAAGTAAACGTAAAGGCGAAAGGTAAATGCCTTTTGGACTCTTTTTTAATTCTTCAAGAGATTGATGCGTTTTTCCCGAGTTGGTTGAACCGGCATGAATGATAAAGGAACGCCGATGGGCACGGGTTAACGGATATTCATCTTTAGGGTGTGGAGGGATAATGTCAGTTAACAATTCCTGGAATAAATCATTGAGAATTCCAGATTGTTGTAGGGTTTTCATTATACCGTAATGATAATAATACCAATCATTATTTTCGATTACTTGCTCTACGGTTAAATTTGTTTGATATTGTTGATTTACTGATTCTAATATGACAGCGGAAGACTCTTTTAGCTTAAGTTTAAGTCTCTCCCGAAGGGATTGACCCTGCATATATAGCTCATGTTCGCTTCCACTGTTTTTCTTTACTTGAGCGATCCATGTCGACAGGCTTTGGATCGCTACACGAAGTGCCCCTTCCCGCTTTAGAGCGTGTTGAACAGATTGAACTTTGCCCTCAGCTGAGATGAGAAATTTAGATTCAACTTGTTCCATCTTTTTAGCTAATTGGGTTAGAGACATAGTCATATCTCCTTGTTCATCACGTTGTTGTTCTATTATCTTGTCCAGATCCTAGATTTTGCTTAAGGATCGAGTAAGGCAAGTAATGCCAGCTTAACTATTTTAACTCAATCATCTTATGCAGTTCCTTACTTTTGCGCATTTGTCGGTCTTGCTGACGTCTAGGGGCTGTATGATGCAATTCCTTCTCGAATTCTGATTCTGGGTATACAGGAGGTACAGGAACGGTTCTCCCCTCTTCATTAATCGCAACCATGCACACAAAAGAGGTAGCTGTTAATTGCTTGGTACCTGTCAAGAGGTCCTCAGAGGAAACTTGTACGAAAACTTCCATAGAAGAACGGCCAGTCCAGGTGACAAAAGCTTCTAAGCGTATCGCATACCCTTTCTTTACGGGGTTAAGAAAGTCTACAGAATCAATGGAAGCTGTAACAACAGCACTTTGACAATGTCTCATCGCGGCGATAGCCGCAACCTCATCGATATAAGAAAGTACCTTTCCACCGAAGATATTGTCATAATGATTCGTATCAGGAGGTAGAACTAGCGATGTAAGTACGGTGCTACTGCTCTTAATAGGTCTTGGATCCAATAGTTCCCACTCCTTTGTTTTTACCCTTATTTTATTCTATTTCCGTAGGAAGTTCAAAAATAACCCATCTTTTCATAAAAGCTCATTGTTTACGGTATTTTAATAAATATCGAAACGTACTCACTGGGAGGAAAAACCAAGATGATGTATGATTGTATCATTGTGGGCGGAGGGATTGCTGGGATCCAAGCAGCTATACAACTAGGAAGATACCAACATCAAACACTAGTTATTGATTCAGGGTATGGGAGATCGACCCTATGCAGGCGTTACCATAATCTCTTGGGCTGGCCAGATGGAGTCAGTGGCGAACACCTTCGTTCGCTTGGGATCAAGCAAGCGAAAGACCTAGGGGTAACCTTTGTACAGGACTTGATTGTCAAAGCCCAAACCAGCCAACAAGCCTTCGTAATGCAAGGTAAAACAGGAAGAGATTATAAATGTAAAAGACTATTGTTATCTACGGGCGTGATGGACCGCATCCCGGAGGATCTCTACAGCCTAGTCCCTTGTTTGGGGTTGAGTGTATTTATCTGTCCTGACTGCGACGGGTATGAGATTAGGGATCAACATGCTGTTGTTTTAGGTGCAGGTAATACGGGTGCTCGTATGGCTCTAACCCTAACTTATTGGACGCAGGAAATTACCTATATAAACCACGAAAAGAAACCAGTAGATCTTGAATATCGGAAGCAAATGGATGGAAAAGGAATTCGTTTGATAAACGAAAGAATCAAGACTATGGATATCGTGAATGGACATGGATTAATCAAGTTGGGGCTAGAGACTGAAGAAGTGATTCACACGGAAGGAACCTTTATTGCCTTTGGAGGGAATGAGGTTAAAACCGATCTAGCGGCTCAATTAGGTGTGGAAAGGCTTGAGAATAAACACATCCTCGTAGATCCTCGTACGAAAATGACGAACATTCAACATATCTGGGCAGCGGGAGATATTGTGGCCCATTCGGAACAAGTAAGCATTGCCATGGGGGAAGGGGCACAAGCTGCTATCTGGATCCATAAATCTCTATTAAAGGAAAAGTAAGCCCTGTTTTTTCGTCCAGGGTGTAACGAAATGTTGCGAAAATTGCTAGTTTGTTATAGTATAGATATAATCAGTAAATTGGTATACAAAATACAAAAGGGGTGTTTGTTCAATGAGCTATATTGTTCTAACAAATAAAGAAAGCTATCAGACAGATCTTACTACTCCAGGTATCGAATTAGTTGAGTCTTATGATTATATGTTCTATGACAAACGCAAAGCTAACTACTCCATCATGAAAGTAACAGATAGCAAGTGTAAGATCAAAATTGTGGAAGAAAGCGATAAAACTTACGTTAACCACATTCCTGTGAAGTTCTTTGAGGCGTTTGAAACAATTGAAGAAGCAAGAGAAGAATTGGATGTACTTGTGGGCACTCACTCCGATACTCAGAAATTAGTAAAGATCTCTTAAAAATGACCCAAGGCAATGATTTCGCATAAGAAATCATTGTCTTTCATTTTGAGCGCAATTTCTATAAAAAAATGAGGGTCTCACCGTCTAACGATGTCACCCTCAACTTTTATGAGTATACTTTCTTTACTTTAATGGACTTCCTCCGCCGATAAAGCGCCATTCCCAATGACGTCCGGCTACATCATCAATTCGTACACCACCGGAATCCTTGGAGTATGTATGGAGTACTTTTCCATTCCCCATATAGATTCCGGAATGTCCTACACTTTGTTTCGAAACATCTATTCCTTCGTAGTCAGACGATCTAAAGCCCTTGTACGACATAAAAAACATGATGTCTCCCACTTTAAGCTCGTCCATTTTTGTTGTATATGTACCATTTGCTTTTACATATTTTAATTGTGAACTGGCTCCACCACGGCCAAAATCAATATTCGCACCGTCACGGTAAGCCCACATTACAAATTCTGAGCAGTCCATACTGTCCTTCGTTGCCCGAGTGGAACCGTATTCATATCGAGTTCCTAAATACTTGAGTCCTGCGTCAACGATATTTTGTCGGATGGTGCTATCAGTTGTTGGTTCAGGAATAACAGGAGGAGGTGGAGTTGGTGCCTCGACTTTAGGTTGTTCAGGGACAATTCTTTTCGCTCCTAGATAATTGTTCTTGGCAATGGTGGAATTAAGGTCTAGATACTGAACTTTCTTATAAGGTTTATACGAAAGAATGACTCGATCATTCCCTTCATAAAATCCTACGGCAATCATGTTGTTGACACTGCTGCCAAAAAAGACGACGTCACCTACTTGTAAGTCTTTCTTATTAATAAGAGTGCCTTCATTTGATAGGGCTTTTAGACCTGTTGGCAGTGTAAGGCCTTGCTGTTTATAAACATAAGTGATTAAGTAACTGGTATCATACTTCGTAATATCATAACCAATGTACTTCCTTGCCTCTGTCACGAGATCATTTCCAAATGTTGAAGCGGTTGTAATTCCTGTAAGGCTTGTCCAAACCATCGTTGAAGCTAGAAGGATCTTTGTCATTATTTTCTTCTTCATGTTGTTTTCATCCTCTCCCGATGAATTTTGGTTATGGAACAAAAATTAACCATTCCCTGTAACCAAAATACCATGTTCTCCCTAAGAAGCATATGTGTAAATTATGGAATACTCCACGTCCATATCCTTCGTGTGATAGGTCATTTTTTTGTCCAATAAAATAATAAAAGCGTGAAACTTATGAGTCTCACGTTAGATAATCAGGTCTTACTTCTTAGAATTTTTTATAACCAAAACAGGGACGGTAGAATGTTGTACAACATACCAACTAACGCTTCCAAGTAACCATTCTTTCCATTTGCTCGCGCCCTTGTTTCCAATCAGAATGAGGTCACAATGGTATTGTTCGGCATGTCGGACAATGACCTTTCCGGGGTAGCCCTTGAGGAGATAGGTTCTCCAAGGATTGGCAAGTGGTTTGAGGGACTGCTTTATCTTAAGTATAATCTCCTCCCCGCCTTCTAGGACTGGAATGGTGATGGATTGTTTCAT
Organism: Ammoniphilus sp. CFH 90114; assembly: GCF_004123195.1. Taxonomy (NCBI): domain Bacteria; kingdom Bacillati; phylum Bacillota; class Bacilli; order Caryophanales; family Paenibacillaceae; genus Ammoniphilus; species Ammoniphilus sp. CFH 90114. Next base: position 17,863 of record NZ_SDLI01000026.1, on the reverse strand, counting down.
TTCCCCTGCTAATTTATATTCTTTGAGGTACATACGGTAAGTGCCGACATGAATAACATGAATCTCGATCTTAGAATCCCATTGAGCTAACTTTATTGCTTTCTGCAAGGCGAGGTCAGAGAGCTGAGAGCCATCGTAGGCTACGAGAATCTTGGTAAATAGCATGGTGCTCACCAAGCTTTCGTTTTTTTCTAGTATAGCACACCTATTCCATTTATTGGTATGCTCCACCAAGGGAGAGTCAGGATAAAAAGAGGCAAACCGTAGAAAATGAAGGTAGTAAGCGTCTGAGGAGATGAATGGGAATGAGGACAAAAATCATCGCATGGCTGCTTTTAGTTTTGGCTATCCCTTCTGTTGCTGCATACGGACAAGTAGACATATCAAAACTTAGGGTTGATACTACCGAAGTAGGCAGTGTGAGAGGGTTATTTGAACAATCAAGCCTCATTGTTCATGGATCACTAACAAGTGCAGATGAACAGTATCCAACAGGTCAAAGTGTTAACAATTATAAAGTTATTAATTATGTCCAAAGTGTTCAGGTTAGAAAGTACATAAAAGGCAGTGCTACATCCACGATCCGTTTGCTTACTACTGGAACAGATCGATTACCTCCACCGCCAGATCCTTTAAATAAGATGTATCCGGGTCCTCTTGCGGAAGGAGAGTATATTTTATTTTTGCAAAAATTGTCGGGAACAAATTTATATACGGTTATAGGCGGATGGCAAGGGGTGTACCCTCTAATGGGGGGGAAAACCATTTCCTTGCAAGAAAGTGGATTTTCGGATTTAAAGGGTTTGACAGTAGAACAGATGGAACAAAAGGTGAAACAAGTTCAATGACGACAGGAAGAGCCTTGTGCTGTTCCTTTTTTCTTGTCTATAGATTTACATAGATACTAAAAAGGAGTTTAATGTAAGTAGAGACTTTTTAGATTGATGGAAATAAAAGGTGATGAGGTAATTTGGATACAACGTATGGGAAAATAACATCATTTCTCGAAACGTTAGTGATTTCTGTTATCGGTGGGATTCTTTTTTCTCAATTACATATCCCTCTGGCTTGGTTGTTAGGTCCGATGACCACGGTTATGGTTTGGAAGATGGTAACGAATCGAGTACTCTTCTGGCCATTGTCCTTCCGTAATATTGGATTGATGGGACTTGGTTACTTATTAGGTGTCTCCTTCACAAGAGAAACCCTGGTACAGGTGGCAAGTCATCTTCCTACTATGTTAGTTGCTACGGTTCTAGTCATTTTATTTAGCTTTTTAATGGGATATATCCTTACAAGAACTTGTAAGATATCGCTAATGACAGGGATGATTGGTTCTGTACCAGGGGGATTATCGCAGATGGTTATGTTAGGCGAGGAACTTCGCGGGGTAGATTCAACCGTCGTAACCTTTATGCAAACGCTACGGTTATTATCCGTAATCTTCCTCGTGCCTTTTCTTGTAGGGCATGGGTTAGATGCTGATCTTGGCAGCACTGTTCCATTATCCGAATCCAATCAAGTAACCGGCATGAACTTTTGGGTGGTTTTGACCTTTATTTTGGCAGTCGTGATAGGGGTTTGGATAGGGAAGAAAATCTCCCTCCCTACTGCCCCTTTATTGGGACCGTTGCTTGCTACTTCTGTTTTAGTTCTAGTTGGAGTACCTGCCCCAGAACTACCTGAGCCAGCCTTGCTCCTTTCTCAAGTATTGGTTGGAGCACATATGGGGATCGGAATGAATACAGGGAGTCTAAGCAATTGGAAGACATTAGCCCCCTTTTCCATTGCTGCAAGTGTTGCTGTTGTCTTTTTTACTCTAGGAATAGCTTCGGTTCTGGTGTATTGGCATCCAATGTCCTTAGTCAACGCCTTCCTCTGTACTTCCCCTGGCGGAGTGGCCGAGATGGGGGTTACAGCTAAGGAGGTAAAAGTTGATTTATCTATTGTTACGGCGTATCAGCTTTTTCGTATGTTTTTTATCCTCTTTCTTATTCCCCCACTTATTAAATGGTGGGCCAACAGGATATCAGTAGCTCAAGTTTTAGAGGGTGTCCCTAAGGTCGGTAAAACCGACTTCTAGGTGTCACCCTTTTTTTCGTAAGGGGACTCTCCTCATTGACACCCCCAAAACGCGGTCCAGTGGTTTTGGGGGTGTCAAACCCCCTCATTGACACCCTCAAATCGAGGCCCGGTGGTTTTGGGGGTATCAACCCCCCAGATTGACACCCCCAAAACGCGGTCCAACCAATTTCGGGTACCCAAAACCCCAGATTACACCCCAAAAACGCGGTCCAGTGGTTTTGGGGGCATCAACCCCCCTCTCTAACACCCTCAAATCGAGGCCCCGCAGTTTTCAGGTATCACCCCCCCTCTCATAGTCACCCGAAACCACAATCAACCCATTGAATAATTGGTCACAATAAATGGAAAAATAGTAACATAACACAGTAACAATAATAATACTGTTATAATACAATAGAAATATAAACCTTCGGAGGGATGTTCGATGTTAGGATTAGATTTTTATCGTAATTTACCTGTGAAAATTTGTGTGGAATGTGGTTGTGATATTCAAGAGCAACATGAGTCTTACTTGTATGAGTGCGAGCGTTGTCTTAATAGTCGTGAAGAATAATGAACAAGAGCCTAGAATCCACATGGATTCTAGGCTCTTGTTTTGTGCTTCTTTACCCGGTATCGTTCCTTTAACTCTCTAAATCGCTTCTGTCCAAAACAGATGGTACAGTAATCTGCCGATGAGTTGTGTTCATACTTTCGAGGTCCCCAAAAGGATTTATGACATCCATAGCATCGCCAAAAGCCAACCATCTCTATGACCACAGGTAACCTTTTCATTCCCTAGCTTTCTCCAATCTTTCTCTATCATCATTGTGACAGAAGCGAAATAAACTATACGATCTTTCTTTGTTCTATTTCTTTTTCAGACTTAACCATGTCGACTTTGCAGTTAGGACAAGTTAAGAAGAAGTGGCTACCGAGTCGATACCAAACATCGCAATTGTCATTTGAACAGATCATCACTTCAAATTTTACCCTATTGCCTTGCCTCATATGTAATTCCTCCTGTTTTTTCTGGGTTGGGAAATCTTGTTAAGGCTATTCTACAACAGAATGTATGCGTTTGCAATTAATAAATCAGTAAATTTAGTATATTTAGTTTAATTTGTTATTGAGTCAATTCTCATGAACATTCATGAACTGGGAAAGACTAACAGCAGCTCATAACAAAGGGAGGAACGAAAATGAAAATCAGATGGTTAATTCCATTATTCCTTTTATTCCTTCTCAGTCAAACGGTACTGGCCGCGCAAACGATCAAATTAATTGTCAACCATAAGGAAATTAAGCCAGATGTCCCCCCTCAATTGGTAAACGGGAGAGTCTTGGTTCCTGTCCGATCGGTTGCGGAAGCATTGCAGGCTGAGGTGATTTGGGACGAACTTTCTCAGAGTGTTACCATTACTCAGAAACAGCCTACTCCTGAACAGATAAATAGCCTACCGGAGGCCAAAGCTGGTCTTTTTGCAATTGAACGAGATGGTATGTATGAAAAGTTTGAGTTGCGTGTAGGAGACAAAGTACGAAAGTTCCCGTTTTGGAATGCCTCAGTCAGCCGTCCACACCAAATGCTTTTTCATGACATAGATGAGGATGGTCAAAAAGAAATTATTGTATTGCTTACGACTAGTACTGGAAACGGCATTCATATTACGGAAGCCCATGTGATTAAAACAGGCGATATGTTACAGGAGGTCTATGTTGAGCAACCCTTGGCTATCACTTGGAAAAATGTATCTACCAAATCAAGTCCTGGAAACATGGAAATCCGCGTTGGAAAAGAGAAACATATGATCTCTAAAGAGAAGGTAAGCTCTCCTCCGGAAAACTGGTTTCCTCACCTTCATTTTGGAAATCAGATCTCTTATAACATAGTGGATAATAAATTAACAGCTTTTGTAAGCGGTCAGATCTCGCCCACTGAATACGTAGGCGAAGTCGTAATCACTTATGAGTACAAAGACATGATGTTTCAATCCACTGACATTGACTATCGTCCTTTGTCAAGCTCTACGAATGATGAATGAAATAGAAAAAAACTGAGGAAATCCCGCTTGCATAAGTGGGATTTCCTCAGTTTTAATGGAGTAGTTTTCTCGCTTCTCGAATAATCGGAGTAACTCTATAGGAAGGAATGAGCTTGAGCGATACGCAAGTTTTTAAGTTTTTAATGAATGCCCTTATGTGTCTAGCTGCTTGGTGTAGATTCGCTTCTAACTTCTTGGTCATGTTCTCAGGCAGGTTCAAGCGACGAACCTTCTCTCTAAGCCGAAGCAGCAATGCTTTCTGCTGAGTTCTATGTCCTCTTGTTGGAAGGGTTGCCGTAAGATCTGCCAATGGCGTAGTCTGACCAGGAACTAGATCTCCAGAACCCAGTGCTCCAAGATCCCCAGGGTTCATCGCCCCCGGATTCATTGCTCCGAAGTTAAATGCTCCAGGGTTAAATGCCCCCGGATTCAGGGCACCAAAATTAAATGCTCCAGGATTCAATGCTCCCAGATTCATGGCCCCCGGATCCATTGCCCCCGGATTCATCGCTCCAAAATGAAACGCGCTCGGATCTAACCCGTTCATAGGAAGATTAGGCAGATCACCCATGGGGGCTGAGCTAGGAAGATTTGACGGTAACGGCTGAAGTAGGGTTGGATCAAAGGATTGGGGCTGCTCTAGCGGTAGTACCTGACCTCCCTTGGCGAGAGAATCTTCCGGAGGAATAATGTTCATTTCTGTCTGTGGGGTGTCTATCGGATTGGGTGAAGGTTCTGTTAATAGTGGAGTTTGCACCGGCTCTGCCCTCTCTGCTTGATCGTTCATTAGGGGATCAATGACCGTAAATTCTGCTGTGGTTTGGTCTATTACATAGAGATGGTTACCATCAGTGACTAACGCCAACTTGTTGTTAGATTCAAGAGGGAGGACGATTTTTGAAACTAGTTGGTGAGTATCGCTATCAATGACAGAAATAAAATTAAAGTTCCAATGAGTGACATAGATATTTTTTCCATCAGGCCCCACAAGAGCCCCGCTCGGTTTTTCCTCAACAGGTATTCGATTTAACACTTCATGTGTCAAACGATCTAGGAAGATCACTTCACTAGTTTCGTAGTTCGTAAGGCAAATCGAATCTTGTAGCATTTTCGTTATCTCCTCCTTCAAGGTCGTACTAAGCCTATAGTATGTTAGGTTAGAAATTTCGTATAGTCTTATGACAGGTGGCTATTACCTATTTTTAGGCCATCCCCACTCCCCTGTTCAATATCATTTGTCGCTTTTTGTGAATAAACTGAATGGGTGAGAAGTGTAATTCGCTTAACATATAGGAGGTTTCAGCATGTCCTTGTTACCCTATGATCCGTTCCAAAGCTTTGAACGATTAAAACAGGAATTAGAGCATCTCTTTCCAACTCCATCCTTCAGCCCTATAAAGATAAGGGAAATGGATCAGCAAATTATAGCAACGTGTAGGATGCCCGGTGTAAAAAGAAGAGAGGATTTTACGGTCTATGTACATGGGAACCTGCTTACCGTATCTCGTAAGGTTAATAGCTCTTATGAGGTGAAGAGTCATGCTTGGTATAGTTCACAGCAATTTGCTGGAGCAACCCAACAAACTGTCCCCTTGCCATCGCCTGTTCACGCACATAGAATGACAACGAGATACAATCAAGATACATTAGAAATCATCCTGCCTAAACGCCTTCCTTCAGAATCGTAACCATAAATCTCCTGACTAATCCTCCCTTTATTTCTTCAAAATAAACGTTAAGGAGGTGTTAGGAGATGAATCCCATAAGAATAAAGCTTATTCTTCCCATCTTGGCCATTGGGGTTTTGTCCGCTTGTGGCTTTGATGACGGGGTAAGAACAAACCAAAGAACCATCCCAGGAGAAGATCGTTATATTGTTAGAGAGTACGATTCTAATCGAGCTTACATTTATGATCAAAGCACGGTGAAAGCTAAAAATTTAGCAACGAGGTTATCAAATGAGGCGGAACGTGTGCATAACGTAAGAGAGGCCATCGCGATTGTAGAGGGGAAAGATATTATCATGGCCGTATCCACAAAACCAGACCCCATCGATCCCCCAGATAAGGTGGTTAAACGCATTAGGCAACGCCTTAAAGCCAAGGAACCCGGTTTGACCGGCTATAACCTTTATATTACGACGAATCAGGAGCTAAGTACACAAATTGCTAGGGTAAACAATAATATGGCAAATTACTCAACACCAGGCTATCCTATTGACGTGAGTGAACCCGACTTTGCTCAAATCCTAAGGGACGTACGCACGGCCTTGGGACCATAAAAGGGGCAAATGTTTGCCCCTTTTACTTCCTCTTTTTTAGGTAATGAACCAACCCCATCGCACCGACCTCTAGGTCAAGCTTCAGGATGTCATATACAGGATGATCAGTCGGTATCTGACGTTCAAGTAAGTAATCCTGAACGACTTGATATAGTCGTCTATAGACTTCCGATTCATTCCCTCCTTGATTTAACGTCTCTTCTGCCACATTCACGAATATAGGAACCCATTTCTCAACTTGGTTGTAAATGTCTGACGTTCTCTCTGCTACGCTAAAGTGACCGAAGAAAATTCGATCTACATCTAAGTTGCGGATTCGCTCCATGGAGTTGAGCATAGATTCTGGGTCAAATTGATTCGGTGAGGTGGAAGGCAAACAAAAGCTCATTCCTGCCGCCTCTAATTGATGGTAATAAACGCCTAGGGTGTCTCCTGTAAAGATCCCATTACTTACCGGGTCATAAATGCTGAAGTGGTGGTTGGCATGACCAGGTGTATCTAAGAAGCGTAACTTACAGTTGGGCCCAATCTCTAAGGTTTCACCATCAGCCTTTGTGATGAGCCTGTCCTCCGGAACTGGAATAATAGGATGGAATAAAGTGTCAAATTGATCTCCGTAGACAGCCTTTGCCCCTTCAATTAGACGGCTAGGCTGAGCGAGGTGTCGAGCTCCCTTAGGGTGGACAACGACTTTGGCCTGTGGACAGCTTTGCAGTAATAGTCCAGCTCCCCCAGCATGATCGAGATGGATATGGGTAACAATAATGTACTTTAAGTCAGCAGGATCAATCCCTAACTCCTTAAACCCGTCTAATATATAAGGAACGGATGGGCTTGCGCTTGTTTCGACAATCGTAAGCTGTTCTTCATGAAGGACATAAGTACCTGTTCTACCGGGTACACCCAGATCGTGACCGTCTATCAAGTGGATGCGATGGCCTAATTCCATTGTTTTATTCAACTTATCTCCCCTCCCATTTTATCTCATCGTTTTTTTTAGGATGGCAAGTCAGAAAATTTTGCTATAATGTATTATAACGTACATTGGATGGATCGACTATGCTTTCTTTCCGCTTATTGGGGCAACTGATCATCAATGACAGTTTATTTTGCAACTATTTATCAGGAAAGAAACAGCGAGTTTGGAGGGGAAATTCATGAGCAAGTGGGTGCCGGCATCCGATAAGAGAAAGTTCATCCGATGGTTTATGAACAACTATCGCTTTAAAAAGATTGAAGTGAAAAAATTATTCGATTTTCTTCTCTCTCATGACCAGATTCTAGAGAGGGTTCATTTTGTAGATAAAGTACATCCGAGTAGCCGTACGATCCTTATTTCGACGGTCTGTTCGGAAACCATACCTTTTGAATACCGGAAGAATAGCAAGATCACAAGCAATACTGAGGAAGCTTTTCAAGATGTAAAAAACAATCACAAGGATCGAATCTATATCCTCTTACACTTTCGTGGAAAGATGCTAAGCCATCAATATTCAGCCGTTCGTGAAAACTTCAAGCCACAAATACGTGATGAAAATGAAACCCCTATTCTATTACGGATTCTTGCTGAAATCTATTTAGACCAGCAAGTAGAAGATCGTCGATTAGAGGAACTCGATAGAGAAATTGATCGATGCTTAGATGAAGGTGATAAGGAGTTATTCCTCAAGCTCACCGAAGAACGGGAACGTATCCGTGAAAAAAGGACAACATCGAATAACTAATGACGAATAAAGTCGAAGAAAGAAGAAATGTTTGGGGAATAACGGGAAATAAATTGGTAAAACTAAAGGAGGAGCTAAAGATAAGCTCCTCTACTCCACATTTTGGATCGCATGCTCCCAGCTTGGAAAATAGTAAAGGGCGTTTTTCATCAGCTGGGGGTGTGACTCCTTCACTTTCTTCTTACTTAAAGACCCCCCGGTCGTTTTAAGATTCCGAATTTGATCAATAACCTGTACGACACTCATGTCTGCTTCCATGGACTAACACCTCCCTTCTTCTATTACTCATTTTTCCCCCATTGACATTATTTACACTTCCTTTGTAGGAGATATTTTAAAAAACATGGGCACCATTCACCTTCCCGTTCATAAGGTAGAAAAGAGAACTCAACACGGGAGGTTGCCATGATTAAAGTCGGAGAGTCGCAGCCGAACCTTCACGGTTTAGTCCATGCATGGGGGTTAAGTGAAGTTCAGGTACTCATGTTAAGAAAGATGGTCATGAGTCCACAACTTTATAGTTATCAATCTTTTAAACAGTTATATTTTGAATTGAAGCTTCGGGAAAACCTAGTCTCCTCTGGTGCAGGATTAAGCTATAGCGGGGCTACCTTTGCTGTTTTTGAATCGTCCCGCTGCAACGAGCATTACTGGACTCGAACGGATAATGGTGGTTTTTTGTTAAAGCCCAATGTCACAACTGCAGAAGGAATTCGAGACATTTTCGTTAACGGGAGGCTTTATGCTTTTGAATGTACGACAGCGATTATGATTGTATGTTACAAAGCAATCTTGGATACCATTCCAGAGGCAACGTTCAACCGATTGTTTCCTAATTTATTTTTATGGAATGGCTATTATGACGAGGATCTTGCCCTTACCCAACAACCGGTTTCAGACGGGTTGCCTGGGGATATCCGTTACTTCAAGAATCCCGACCATTCTAGCCCTGAATGGCAAGGAGAGAATGCGGTATATCTTGGAAATGGGAATTATTTTGGCCATGGAGTAGGGATTGCATCAGGGGAGATGATCATTATGTTTCTCAATCGATTGCGTATACCAGGCTCTATGCAAAGCGCTTTTCTAATGAAAGAAGCCTTCTTCCCCAACTTCAAATATTTAGCTCAATATGACAGAGATGTCGTCCCGTCACCTGAGATGCGCTCACCTCTTAGTTCTCTTCCGCTGATTATTACGAATGTGGGTTCAACCACGTACCTAAGCATTTAACCAAAAAGAAGGCAACACCAGAGCTCGTCCGGTGTTGCCTCCTATTTTTTATTTCCTATTCTTCTAGAGACAAGTGATGCGGAAAAGGAGTAATCTGTTCCGCTTTCAATACGCCGTTACAGAGCATAATTAAGCTGGCTTTAATTTCTTTGGTATACACTTCATGACCTAACTCAATTTCTCGTAAAGCCGTAAACATGACCATACCAAATAAGGAACTAGCTAGAGTTCGAATATTGGCTGTTGCCGAGATGTACCCTTCTTGTTGAAGTTCGGTATAAAAGCCTTCCATTTTACTAAAGTAACGATGAATCAGCTTTTGCACCTCTCCCTGCATAGTATGAGTTCCCCAAAACTTGCTCATAAGCAGTTGACAAAGCTCTGTTTTCTCAGCAAAAAATTTCAAGTGAACCTTTAATAGCTTAACCAACATTTCGTCCCTGGGAAGAGGACTTTGGATGACTTGATCCACTTCTTGAATAAGGGTGTCGATCCCTTTCTCTAAAACGTAAAGGAACAACTCCTCTTTTGTCTTGAAATAGTAGTACAGAGTTCCTTTTGCAACGGAGGACACCTCCGCAATATAGTCCATGGTGGTTTCACTAAACTCATGTTGGGAAAAGGCTTTTAATGCCCCTTTATAAATTAACTCTTTCTTTGAAGTCAAGTCTTCATCACTCCTTTTACCACGCCACTCAACTCCTACATAGTAGCGGGTTACAAGAAATAAATCAATCGAAAAGGAATAAGGGCTGGCGAAATAGCCAGCCGTCTTTCTCGTTATGACGTTACGTATTTCTTGTTTTTAATCAATTTTTTAGCAATCTCCCGTTTTAGTGGAATCAGGTTCATCGGCTTAAAGCGGACGAGTTTTTTGAGAATGGATAACTGCATGAGGAGATGGTCCCCTTCTGAGATCGCGGTGAGCACTTCTTTTGCTGTTGTCTCTATATTGGTAAAGGCTGCGTGTACATAAGCCGTAGTCATATTGATTTTGTGACTACTCTTCTGTACTCCATCACGCTGGGTCGCTTTCTTCGTTCTTAAGATGGCGCTTTCCATGGCGAAAACCTCAATCATTAGGTTCGCTAAGCTTTCTAATATCTCTTGTTCTTCCTCGAGATTTTGCTGGTACTTCATCACCGCGGAGCCCCCAGCCATTAAGAGAATCTTCTTAGCAGAGTCGAGCATCGCGGTCTCCTTGGCTAGGATCTCCTCTTCGTCGATGATAGGAGGAATATAAGATATGAGGTCATCCTGTAAGCTTTTCGCAGCGGCAAATAGGGGCAACTCCCCTTTCATCGCCTTTCGGAATAGGGTGGCTGGAATGAGTAAGCGATTAATCTCATTCGTCCCTTCAAAGATCCGGTTAATTCTTGAATCTCTATAGATTCTCTCTACCTTATAATCTTGCGTATAGCCATAACCACCATGGATCTGAACGCCTTCATCGGCTACAAAATCAAGGGATTCCGAGGCATAAACTTTATTAATGGAGCACTCTAGGGCATATTCTTCAACCGCTTTGCCTATTTTTTCACTATAATCAGGGGCGGATTTGTCGAGTTGTTGCATCGCGGCGTCAATGAGTCCCCCTGTCCGGTATACCATGCTCTCCGTCACATAGGTTCGAATGGCCAGATCAGCCAGCTTTTTCTGCATCAGTGGAAATTCTACTAGAGATTTATTAAATTGTTTTCGTTCTGTGGCATAAGTCGTTGCGAGTTCGACCGTCCATTTACAAGCCCCGACACAACCTGCGGCCAGCTTATAACGACCTATATTAAGAATATTAAAAGCGATAATATGACCCTTTCCCACCTCGCCTAGGAGGTTTTCTACCGGGACTTTCACATCCTCTAAAATAAGGGGCCGGGTGGATGATCCTTTAATTCCCATCTTTTTTTCTTCTGGCCCGGTAGATACCCCGGGATATTCTCTTTCCACAATAAAGGCACTGAATTTTTGTCCGTCAATCTTGGCATATACCACAAACACATCGGCAAACGCAGCATTCGTGATGTATTGCTTAGTACCATTTAAAATGTAGTAGTCTCCATCATCACTTAGAACCGCCGTTGTCTTCGCTCCTAGAGCATCTGAACCGGACGAAGGCTCTGTCAAGCAATAGGCTGCTATTTTTTCTCCGGTTGCGAGGTCAGGGAGATACTGCTTTTTTTGCTTTTCTGTACCGAATAGAACGATAGGCAAGCTGCCAATCCCGACATGAGCGCCATGGGTTAACGTAAAGGACGAGCCGCGGCTTAGATGCTCCGTAATTAATGTCGAGCTAATTTTATCCAGATCGCTTCCACCATAGGGTTCGGGTACCTCTGCACCTAGCAATCCTAATTCGCCAGCTTTTTTCATCAGCTCCACTAAGAGAGGGAAATTCTGTCCTTCAATTTCTTCATCATGGGGGAGGACTTCTCCCTCCACAAAATCTTGGGTTAAGCTTGCAATCATTTTATGCTCTTCCGTGAAATCCTCTGGGGTGAACACGTTCTCTGCTGGAGTAGATTCTAATACGAAACCGCCGCCTCTACTCATCATGAATGGAGGATTCATGTGTGGTCCCACCTTTCACCTAAGGTAAAAACTCCAAAACGCCAGCTGCTCCCATTCCACCACCGATACACATACTGACAACTCCGTACCGAGAACCCCTGCGTTTGGCTTCATGCATCATGGTTACGGTAAGCTTCGTTCCCGTACAACCGAGGGGGTGACCCAAGGCAATTGCACCACCGTTAACATTAACCTTAGACTCCTCGAGTCCAAGGTGACGAATGATGTATCTACATTGGGATGCAAAAGCTTCATTGATTTCGTAAAGATCCACTTGCTCTTGTGTAATTCCAGCTAATTTTAATGCTTTAGGAATGGCAATAATGGGACCGATCCCCATAATGTCAGGATCTACGCCACCCAGGGCAAAAGAGCGGAAGATGGCCATGGGCTTTAAGCCTAATTGATCTGCCTTTTCTCGTGACATCACGACCACCGCTGCGGCCCCATCACTCGTTTGTGAGGCATTGCCAGCTGTAACCGTTCCGCTGAGCTGGAAGGCAGGCCTTAATTTTGCCAAGCTTGCCATCGTGGTGTCGGGACGAACGCCTTCATCCGTATCAAAGAGGAGCTCCTCCTCTTGTACCTTTCCTTCATGGTTTAGCCATCGTCTTTTCACAGGCACAGGCACAATTTCTTCTCTAAACTTCCCCTCTACAAGGGCAGCAGCAGCTTTACGGTGACTCTCCAGGGCAAACAAGTCTTGTTCTTCTCGGCTTACATCAAACCTTCTTGCTACATTCTCCGCGGTATGCCCCATGGATAAGTAAATATCAGGTCGGTGATCGACCAGGTAAGGATGAGGAAGCGGGCGATATCCTTCCATGGGGACATGACTCATACTCTCTACTCCTCCAGCTACGATCACATCTGCCCACCCACACATAATTCGTTCTGCTGCAAGCGCAATGGATTGTAAGCCGGATGAGCAGAAGCGATTAATCGTAAAACCGGGAACGGAGTTGGGCAATCCTGCTCGGACGGAAACAATTCTTCCAAGGTTTAACCCTTGTTCTCCTTCCGGCATAGCGCAACCGATAATCACATCCTCTACCTCTTCTACAGGTAACCCAGGCACCTTTCTTAGTACCTCTTTTACTACGAGGCCACCTAGGTCTTCTGGGCGCGTATGCTTTAAGGTGCCTTTTTTCGATTTTCCTACAGCGGTTCTAACCCCTGCAACAAGAACAGCCTCCCGTATCTTCATTCTTTCCCCTCCTAGTTTCGCAAAGGTTTTCCCTTCAGGAGCATATGCTGCATACGAGCTTGGCTTTTGGGCTCGCCGCATAAGCTTAGGAAGGCTTCTCTTTCGAGGTCTAGTAAGTATTGTTCGGATACTTGGGACTGGGCAGGAAGGACACCCCCCGACAGTACATGGGCTAACTTCCCTGCAATGAGTCCGTCATGCTCACTGATAAAGCCAGCGACTTTCATTTGATAGATCCCAAATTTCATGACGGCAAGACCCGGTTCTCCTACCACTCGAATCGTCCGCTTCATAGGCGGTTCATAACCGCTGGCATGCATAGCTAGAACTCGTTGTTTGGCCTCATACAATTGATCATCACGATTGATGGAGATCCCATCTGTTGCTCTGAGATAGCCTAAATCCTTTGCTTCCACTCCACTCGTAGACACTTTAGCCATCGCGATCGTCTCGAAGGTTTGGTTGATATAAGGTTGTAAATCGACTTTTCCATCCAAGTCAAACCGTGTGGTCGTACGCCAGAGCATTTCTTTTGTCCCTGCGCCTCCAGGAATTAAGCCTACCCCCACTTCGACCAATCCCATATAGGTTTCTGCATGGGCTTGAACATGAGAAGCTGGGAGACACATTTCCACGCCCCCTCCAAGCGTCATAGAAAAAGGAGCAGAAACAATCGGCTTCTCAAAGTATTTCATGGCCATCGCTACGCTTTGGAATTCTCGCACCAATTGATCGATCTCAAACCAATTATGATCCTGCGCCTCCATGAGTAGCATCATGACATTGGCTCCGACACAAAAGTTCTTTCCTTGATTGCCGATTACAAGCCCCCGATAGTTCTTTCGAACTTCTTCTAAGCTCGCTCGAATCATCTGTAAAATATCAGGGCCTATGGCGTTATTCGGTGAGTGGAATTCAAGACATGCCACGTCATCACCTAGATCGATAAGACTCGCGCCGGAATTCTTCTTGATGAGTCTGCCCTTCTCTTTTAATTCATCTAGTATTATTTTTTCTAGAGGCTCCATGCACTCTCTGGTTTCCCCACTGATATCGAAGTAAAGCGTGCCATGAGGTGTTTGATTGTAAAAGGACTTCTGTCCTCCCTCTAGCATCTTTTTGACCCAGGTAGGGACGACGGTCCCCTCCCTTTCCATTTTCGAAACCGATTTTTCTACCCCAATGGCATCCCAAACTTCAAATGGACCAAGCTCCCAATTGAATCCCCACTTCATGGCCTTATCTAAGTCGTGTAGACTGTCGCAAATCTCTGGTATCTTCTCCGCAGAGTATACGAGGGTTTGCTTCAGGACGTCCCAAACAAACTGACTACCAGGATCTGTTCCATAGGCCATCACCTTTAACTTTTCTTTTAAGGTTTTGGTATTTTTGGCTGTGTCAAGGCAAGGAAAGCTTCTTTTTTCAATGGGGGTGTACTCTTGCAATTCGGGATCCCACTGAAGAATTTCTTTTCCTCCCGGTATCTTCTTCTTGAGATAGAATCCCTGACCGGATTTATCCCCAAGGTATTGGCGATCTACCATATAACGAAGAGATTCCGGGACATCAAATTTTTTCTTTTCCGAGGAGTCCGTGACTTGGGAGAAAACATTGTGGGCTACATGGACAAAGGTGTCTAGACCTACTAAATCCAGCGTTCTAAAAGTGGCGCTTTTCGGCCTGCCGATGACGGGGCCGGTTAATGAATCAACATCTGAGACTTTTAAATTGTATTTTTTCATAGCCTCAAGCGTAATCAACAACCCAAATACACCTATGCGATTGGCGATGAAATTCGGAGTGTCTCTGGCGATGACGACGCCTTTACCCAGTTTTTTTTCGGCGAAATGTTTTACGTATTTCGTTATATTGGGATCTGTATCTGCAGTTGGGATGATTTCTAAGAGCAGCATATATCTGGGGGGATTAAAAAAGTGAGTACCGAGAAAATGAGCACGAAAAGCGGGAGACCTTTCCTCTACCATTCGCTGAATGGATATGCCTGAAGTATTCGTACTTACAATCGTGCCAGGATTCCAATATTGTTCAATTTTTTCAAGCAATTGTTTCTTAATCTCTAAGTTTTCTACAACGACTTCAATGACCCAATCCGCATCACGGATATGGTGTATATCATCTTCGACATTCCCTGGAGAAATTCGTGACAAAGTATCTAAGGAGTATATAGGACTTGGTTTTTGTTTAGATAAACGAGCCTTCGCTGTTTCTGCTAAACCAATTCGTGACTGATGTCCTTGGGGAACGATGTCAAGCAAGTGTACCTGTACTCCTACATTAGCCAGATGAGCAGCAATCCCTGCCCCCATCACGCCTGAGCCTATTACTACGGCTTTGCGTATCCTCTTTTCCAATCCAATCCCCCCTGTCTTCATACAACTGAACTGACTAGTCAGTTAAATGTAATAAAGCCCCTCTATACATGTATAGCAAAAAAAATCCCGGCTTATACCGGGAAAAAAGGAGGAGAAACAAAAGGATGTTTTACTATCATTAGCCAATTTTTTTGGTTTCATACGGTGTTTATATAGATTTTCCAGCAAATAAGGCTTGAACCGTTTGCTCAAGCTCTTGAAAGATGGGAAGTTTCGACTGTTCGTGTGGAAGATCGTTTCTACAGTTTTCGTTGAAATTTTGGGGTGATCTGAACCATAAATTTAGTGGATGAGATCGAGTATAAGAGTAATGCAGCCCAAATAAAGGAGAAACTGATAATGTGTGCCGTTGTGAACGGTTCTTTATAAAGAAAGATTCCGAGCAGCAAGCCTATGCTTGGAGACAGGTATTGGATGAAACCAATGGTTGTCAAGGAGATTCGTTTTGCAGCTTGAGCAAACCACAGGAGAGGTAGAGCTGTGACAATCCCCGCACCAAAAAGTAAAAAATGCTCACCCATCGTTACTGTGCCTAATGCTCCCGAGCCATTCCACTGAAGAAAAGAAAGATAAAGGATAGCCAATGGAGCGACAATCGTCGTCTCTAATGCTAGACTAATCATGGAATCCACTTTCGTTAATTTCTTCGCCAAGCCATAGAAAGCAAAGGTCAGAGCTAATGAAAAGGCAACCCATGGAATCTTTCCGAATTCAACGGTGATAATGATTACTCCAATTGCAGCCAAGGCTATGGAAACAAGTTGCCAAAAGTGCAGTCTCTCTTTTAACACCAACATTCCCAAACAAAAAGAAAGTAAGGGATTAATATAATATCCTAAACTAGCTTCAATGACGTGATTATTGTTAACAGCCCAAATATACGTAAACCAATTCGCACTGATAAGAAAGCCACTAGCAAAGATTCCCAACCTTACAGAAGGTTGAAAAAGGACCTCCTTAAACGACTTCCATCTTTTCATTAAGAACAGAATCATAGACACAAAAACAAAGGACCAAAGAATTCGATGGGCCAAGATCTCCCCCGAAGGAATCTGCTGAAGAGCCTTCCAATAGAGGGGCAATAGTCCCCAAGAAGCGTAGGCAGCTACAGCATACCAAATTCCTGTTACTTCTCTATTCATTTACTCGTCTCCCGTCTAGCTCAAGCTTCATATATCAATCAAGCATAAATCTTTTTCCGGAAGTTGGCAATAGGGTTAAGAGAGCTGCCAATGGATGGGAGACTTCCCTATTTTTCTTAACAATCGGTTTGTTCTCGAGAAAGGTCGGCTGCCAAAAAAACCACGATGAGCAGAAAACGGGCTTGGATGTGGTGATTGAATCACAAAGTGGTGCTTCGCTGTGATAAGTTGCTCTTTCTCTTGCGCATGCTTGCCCCATAGAATAAAAATGACGGGATCTTCTCTATCGTTTAGTAACGAAATAATCTTATCAGTAAAAGTCTCCCATCCCATCCCTTTGTGTGAATGGGGTTGACCGGAACGAACCGTCAGCACGGTATTCAATAACAGAACACCTTGCTCTGCCCATTGCGTTAAGCAACCATGACTTGGCGCCATGAAACCAAGATCAGCATGCATTTCTTTAAAGATATTTCGAAGCGATGGAGGTGGTGTCACCCCCTTCTGCACAGAGAAACTGAGACCATCAGCTTGACCTGCACCATGGTAAGGATCTTGGCCTAATATCACGACTTTAGTGTCTGCGTAGGAAGTACATTCCAAAGCATGAAAAATCTGATCTTGATTTGGAAAAATCATCTCATTCTTGTATTCATTGCGTAAGCGATCTATAAGTTCCTGAAAATAAGGCTTTTCCCATTCTTTTTGCACGAAGTCAGACCAGTCATTGTTGATGGATAGCATAAGTAGATCCTCTCTTTTTATAAGTTAGCATCCTATGATTCTATCATAAGTGCATAGAGTGCATATTCCTATTGCTTATTCCTAACAATAAAATGAACAAATGATGTGGAGGTGAGTAGAATGGATAAGCAAGCTAAACAAGAGATGGAAATGATCACGATCTCTAAACCTCCTATAGAGTTAGGACCTGAGGAGATTCCAGCTCCAAGTCCAAAGGTAAAGCCTAGCGGAGTGGAAGAGAATACGCAAAACATTGATTACGGTGCTTAAGACAGCCCGATCCGGTTAACGGAGCTTTTTACCGCTATTTTCAATTTTGGGGTTTATAAAGCCCTAATAACGGTAAAAAGTTCCTTTATTCAATAATGGAAGCGTTACCAAATTGATTTTTGGTTAAATAGCGGAAATGAATCCCTCTATATAACCAAAATACTCTAAAGCCCCCTAACAGGATTGGACACT
>NZ_SDLI01000025.1 GCF_004123195.1 Ammoniphilus sp. CFH 90114 | reverse complement strand
AGTGTCCAAACTTAGGGGGCTAAGCCGATAGCATCCCTTAATTCACTATATATGAGCAAAAAATCCTCTTAAACTGAAGAATAATGGAATCAATGTCCGTCATCCTCTGAAAACCAACCCAATATCTCAAAATAACGAACCGCAGGTCCGCAATAACATGAACAAAGTCACCATAAGTCGCTACTTTGCTCTTTTTCCGGGTACTGCGTTAAGCCATGGTGCAACTTATCCCTCTCAATGAGGGATTGCAGACCAAACTCCAGCACCTAGCATTATGTTTCCGTTGGCCGTCCTGTCGTCATTAGAAGAAAAATAACCGCTAGAAATTAGCGGTTAAAAGAAGGGATAGCCATTTAAAGGTGTTGTCATTTCTTATTTTAAAACAAAAACATTAAGCAAGTATGAACGTGTTATTAAGTTTATTCGATGGCTTCTGCAGCCTGAAACGCCCTTTTACATAATTGTTCCTGGCTATTGATCTCAGGCTCATCGGCTTGTCTAGATACATAATGATAATTCCCCTGCAGGTCTTGTTCCCTTGCTTTGACGTTATCGTTCAAGAGGAGCAACAATGCTTCTTTGATCTTTTCCTTATGCCTTTCATCATGGACAGGAAAACAAATCTCTACCCTTTTCATCATATTGCGAGTCATCCAATCAGCGGAAGAGAGGTAGATCCTTTCTTCTCCATTATCGTTAAAGTAAAAGATTCTACTATGTTCAAGAAATCTGCCTACAATGCTCCTCACCCGTATATTGTCACTAATATCCTTTATGCCTGGACGTAAGCAACATATCCCACGCACGATCAAATCTATTTTTACCCCCGCACGTGAAGCCTCGTAGAGCTTCATAATCATGGTTTTATCCGTCAAGGAATTCATCTGGGCAATGATTCGTCCATTGCCCCACTTTTCATGAGATGCCATTTCTTGATCAATCAACCTGATTAGATGCGCACGAATATCGTGTGGAGAGATGGAAAAATGGTAAAAAGATGGCTTTGCCCTATATCCGCTTAGATAATTAAAGAAGTGAGAGGCATCCATGCCAAGTTCAGGATGTGATGTAAATAATCCAAAATCCGTGTAAATCTTTGCTGTTGATTCATTATAATTTCCTGTTCCTAAATGGACAAAGCGCTCGATATGGTCTTGACCTCGACGAACAACCAAAATAATCTTGCTGTGCGTTTTTAAGTCTGTCATACCATAAATAACATGGCATCCAGCTTTCTCTAGTTCCTTTGCCCAATGAACATTATGCTCCTCATCGAAGCGTGCTTTCAGCTCCACAAGAACGAGTACTTGCTTTCCATTTTCCGCAGCTTCCTTCAACGCTTCGATGATCGGTGAATCCTTGCTGACCCGATATAGGGTCTGCTTAATAGCAAGAACAGAAGGATCCTTGGCTGCTTGCTTCACAAATTCGATGACCGGGTCAAAGGATTCATAGGGATGGTGAAGAAGGATATCTTTTCTGCTAAGGATCTCAAAAATATTGTCCCCGAGCTTAAAATCAACGGAAGGCTGCGGAATAAAGGGAGAATAGACTAGATGCTCCCTTTCCTTGATTATTTTACTGTAGAATGAAAATAAAAAGGATAAATCCAACGGTCCATGAACGCGATAGGCATCTTTTTCATGGATCTCCAATTCTTCTAGCAAAAATTGAATCGTCTCATCATCCACTGTTTCTTCTTCGACTTCAAGGCGTACCGTTCTCCCCCACTTGCGTTTTTTCAGCTCTTCTTCAATGACCTTGAGTAGATCCTCTGCCCCTTCTTGATGCAGTGCCAAGTCAGCGTTTCTCGTAATCCGAAAAGTCGTTACAGAACAAACTTCATATCCGATAAACAGCTTGTATAAAAAATGTCGAATAACTTCTTCCAGAAGGACAAATTTAACTTCGTAAGAGTTTTCATCTGTTAGAGCAATATAGCGTTCTAACCCTCTTGGGACCTGAACTAAGGCCCGTTTTTGATTATCCGTTTTCTCGTTATGGTCCAACTCTCTTAATGTAACCGCGATATTAATACTCTTATTCAACAAAATAGGAAACGGATGATAAGCATCGACCGCTAAAGGGGTTAGAACAGGTGAAATCAGGTTGTCAAACAATTGCTCAAGAACTCCTATTTGCTGATCGTTGAGTTGGTTTATTTTCAAAAGGTGGATGTTGTCCTTTTGCAGCTGGAGCATCAGGCTATGATAGGTATTATAATGAAGCTTGACTAACGGATGATTAAGTTTAGATATGCTGGCTAGTTGCTTTTTAGGAGTCAAACCAGCTTTATCTTCAGGAAACAGAAACCCGGCATCTACTTGATCCTTTAAGCCCGCTACGCGTACCATGAAAAATTCATCTAGATTCGAGCTGAAAATAGCAAGAAACTTTAATCGCTCGAGTAAAGGATTTCGCGGGTCCATAGCTTCTTCCAAAACTCGCTTATTAAAGCCTAACCAGCTGAGTTCCCGATTATTAAAATAAGATGGATTTGTTAAATCGATCTGTTCTATTTGTTTTTTATCCATTCTATACACTTCCTACGATGTATTGAATCTCTATTATATTATTGTTTTGTAAATTACATGTTAAGATCTTGTAAACTTTTATCTATATTATTTGCAAAAATAATAGAGTAACATGCAAAAATAATGGGATGACTTGCAAAATTACAGCGCTACTCAGCAAGTCCATCCAGAAAAGAAAAACTCCCCACCTTTAGGTGGGGAGTTGAGTTAGATTCTATCCTCATAGCAGTCGGCTCTTCAAACATATAACTTCTGAACAGATCTCACGATATCTTCAAGATTCATGGCCACTTGGGGAATCGAATAGCCCACGAATAACGGAGAAGTAACGAATCTAGGAATAATCTTAGCGATTAACTTATCTCCAACTTGGTAAAAGAACAGATTGTAGCTATCGCATCTATAAAAATGGTTCAAAATATAATGGCAAGTGCGTTGGATAAACTCCGCCATTTGCTTCGTTTCACCCTGTTCGGAAACCACATTAAATTCGTAAAAGCCCATTCTTGGCGAGGTGGAGAGGTTCCATTCAACGTGATGGCTTTTTGCAATAAGTATTCCTTCGAAGTGGGCAGGCTCTACTAAGCGGTTGCTATCCATATGGTTGAGCCCGATAATCTGCATATGAGGATGACGAATGGATCCTCCCGATTTAGGTCCGTGATTCTTGAAGAAAATGACGGAGCGAAATTCATGGCTATCTAAAAGTCGAAGCCAATGAGACACACCAAAATCAATCAATTGAAATAGGTGATCTTTACGGTAAAGGGAGAGCTCCGAGTCGCAATCCTCTGTTTCAATCAACACTAACGGGTAAGTTTCCTCCAGCACTGGATACTTATTTTTAAGGAGAATGATCTCTCCCTTTTGATCAATGATGTCTTTTAGCTTCTCTCTTTCGCAAAAAGGACAAGAGGCTCCTCGATTAATGATATTTTCAGGTTTTTGAATCCCAATACTCGAATTAAAGTAAAGATGTGTATGAGATGACAAGGTGATCTGAGCTCCCCCTTTATTCCACAGTTTCTTTCCCTCATCATACCGAATCCAATAGGAGAAAAAAAGAGTCTATGGCTCGTTATGCAGCACGTAAAATGATATCCACTTATCATAATGATATATTTTTTCTCTTGAACCACAGGAATAAATAAATGCAGATAAAAATCAAAGGTAGACCTACTAACCCTAAAATACTTAATACAATGAATAAAGAAAACGCTCCACCCACTCGAGTTTCATCATTAGCAAAAAATAGTATAGAGGTTAATAAACCTAACCAAAGTAGAACAAATATATAAACCAACCTAAACATTTTTCCTCCCTAAACTCTTCCTACAGAAATATTAGCCTAACTCCATACTTATAGACGTAGATCCATTCCTAAAGGTTACTTCTTCCAGAACTTCTTTACTCATAAAGATCAATAAAGCACGACTTTGTTTAATAAGCGCATTTCATTATAATAAAATTATTACTATAAATTCCTATAGAAGTTTGATCTCAGGGAGGAAAAAACGATGAAGATTGCATTGATTTCCGATATTCACGGAAATGCCGTTGCGCTTGAGGCAGTTTTAGATGATATAAAGAAGCAGGATGCAGATAAGATATATGTATTGGGTGATCTTTGTTATCGAGGACCAGAGCCTAAACGAGCACTGGAGCTCATTCGTGGGTTGAATACGGAAGTGATCAAAGGGAATGCCGATGAATGGGTGGTTCGAGGGGTTCGGGCTGGGGAGGTTCCGGAAAAATTGATAGAGCTCATGAATCACGAACGAGAGTGGACTGTTTCCAAGTTGGAACCATTAGATATGGAGTATCTCGCAAGTTTGCCTAACTCATTCACTGTACCATCAAGGGGACAGAAATATATGGATTCCACGCGACACCGGATAGTTTATTTGATGTCATTGCTCCTCATGCTGAAGATGCGGTATTTGAACGTCGGTTTTTGAGTTCTCGGGATGCTCAGATTTATGTGTATGCTCATATTCATAAACCCTATATTAGATACATTAACGGTAAGGTAATTATGAATATAGGGAGCGTAGGCCTTCCCTTTGATGGACTTCCAAAAGCTTCCTATGGCCTAATTGATATTCAAGAAGTTAGCTTCACTACCTCCATCCAACGAGTGGCCTATGACCTAGATAAGGTCGTCGCACTCTATCATGAAGTGGAATATCCGAACGCGAAAATGATGACGGAGGTAGTTCGGAACGGGAGAATTGGATCTTAGGGACAAGCGTACGCTGACCCTCCCCTCCTCTTTCTTTCAGCTATACTGTCCAATATCTCTCTAGTTCTGCATTTAATTCGGCATACATCTTTTATACTTTCATTTCTAAAGAAAAGGATGTCGCCTAAAGGCAAGTTTTCCTCACCTTTAGGGACACCCTCTGATCTTATCTTATTATAGTAAAGCTATTTCATCAATTTCATGAATTCTCTCATGAAACCGGGCAGATCTGGCCAAGCATGGGCAGAAACCAGAGTTCCATCCACATGCAGCGTCTCTGTCTTATACAGAGCTCCGCATGCTTCCACATCCGGACGGCAAGCCTGGTAAGCTGTCATTTCTTTTCCTTGGATATACTCTCCTACTAGAGCCAATACCTGAGAACCGTGGCAAATGGAAGCGACAGGCTTCCCTTCGATAAAGAAATGAGAGACAATAGACTTCAGATGTTCGTTCAACCGAATATATTCGGGGGCACGTCCACCGGGAATAATTAGACCATCAAACTCAGCGGGGTTGACTTCAGAGAAAGCCATATGAGATTCGAGACGATAGGCAGGCTTTTCCGTATAGGTTTCGCTATGTGGTTCAAAATCATGGCACACCGTATGTAACGTCTTTCGCGTAGGGGAAGCAATAACCACTTCAAAGCCTTCTTCTATGCATCGATAATATGGATAATAGATTTCTAGCGCCTCTACAGCATCACCTGAAACGATTAACACCTTTTTACTCATAAGATCACCCCTTATAATAAGTCCATGCTCCCTTATTCTATCAATGGTATTTATTTCCTGTCAATAGAGTGTCGATAGAATAAGGAGCCCAAGTCGGGCTCCTTTCTAATTTTACCACTTCCACATTTTCGAAAAAGAAATCCAGGGCAATTGTCCCTTACATGGACTGTTTTGACATGTTTCTCTTTAAAATGAATCGTCTATCGATATAACTTGCAATCAATAAGGCAACGAACACGGTTAGTAGAAGGTTAAAGTAAGTTTCAAACGGAACCGCATTCCCTTCCAGATGGATATCCGTCGCACGATATTCGAGTCGTTTCACCGCATGTTTAGCGGTTAGAATGTCTTCTTGTTTGGCTAAATCTTCTAGCTGAACTTCAAAGATAAAACGATCAGGAGAGTCACTGTGGGCGAAGCGAAGTTCTTTCGTATTCTCTACCTCGTTCCATTGATGAAGTTCATCTGTTGCCAATGTTCTTGCCTTCATTCCTGGAACGATCATTTTATCTAGCTTGGGTGCATCTGACATTGTAAATCTGGAAATTAAATTCAGTCCGTGTTTTGTAACTACGGGAGCATCCGTACTGGTAATGGAATGTACCTCACTCGTTCCGGAGTCTGAATAAATATCGAATACGGAGGCCAAGGCCATTTCTTCCACACCGTTATAAAGCAGCACCCCAGCCTCTGTTTTGTTCCACTGAAACATATTGTTCAATACGTAGGTGGAGAAGCGCCAATCCTTGTAAAAGGGGTCTACTGTCGGATTCTTTACGAAGTGGTAGGAAGGATAGTTCATCTCCTTCGCCACTTTCTCTGCCACCGGCTCACCTAGCTTTTTCGAGATGACATACAGCGTGGCGTCAATTCCTGATGAAATGCCTGCAGAGGAAACCATGTTTTCGCCATTCGTTACATATCGTTTATCCTCTTGCCATTTCACTTCAGGGAATTCCTTTGTTAGATACCCCATGGTCTGCCAATGAGTCGCCCCTAACTTCCCATCTAATAATCCGGTTGCTGCCAAATTACCTGCTCCAGCACAAATGCTTAATAATGTCGTATCTTGATGCTTTAGAATCCAGTCGGTAACAAGTTCTTCGTTTTTTGCGTTCGTCATATAAGGGATGGCAATAATGTCAGGGCTCTTACCTAGTAATCCATCTAATTGTTGAAACGAATAATGGGGCATCACGTCCAAGCCACCGGTTAAAGATTTCACTTGATCGTCTGCAGCCACAGCATAAACATTGTAAGCTCCAGTCATGGAAAACAATTGATAAGGAATGGTGAAGTCAAGACCTTCTGTTGTTCCGTTCCCTAAAATGACAGCAACGGTGGGTTTCGCTGAATCATGTTGAGGCTTTTGCATTCCCTCTAAGGAAGGAACAGCTTCTTGGCGAATGTTTCCATAGAAGTTTTTCTGAGAGCGGAATTCCCCGTACGTTCCAATTCCTCCAACCAATAGGATGAAAATACCAATATAAACAACAAAGCGAAATAGTAACTTTAACATTTTATCCAGCTCCTTTAGAAATCTTATTTACAATAACATCTTACTTCGTTGTAAGGACTCTCAACGCGCAAAAAATCAACCTCTGCACGCAAAAAATTGCGGGTGGCACGCAACGAAAAAAATGAAAAAGAAAAGAGGCTTCAATGAAGAAGCCCCATGGTATCGCCTATTTAAAAACCGAACTGCTGCAATGTATGGATGATAAAGGCAGCACACATCCAATTTGTCACTCCTTATGATTTCACTTGAACCACAAAGGGTACCGTAATTAATTGACCGTCACGTTGAAACTGCGCCCAGATTTTATACTTTCCTGCATGGGGGAAATTCGTTACAAAACGAGCTTCTGGACCTTTCGCTAACTCGTCAACGGGATGAACATGGAGATACTCCTCAGTATCTTCACTCAAAATCACCACATGGCCTACCGCCCCTAGATAAGGTTCTAGATCGGTAATGGGCTTTTTCGTATTCGCATCGGCCAGCTTAAACACCAATTCAAAGTCCTGCCCGATCTGCGGATGATCATTTACAAGTGTGACTTCGACTTCATCTACACTCTTGGCATGATTCGGACTAGGCTGCAGTGGAACAGGAGGCTTCGTTTCCCCTTCGATTCGAATCCATTCGGTTTCGGTTGTACTGCTTCCTCCGGTCGGAAGATAATCCGCGATCAGCTTATATTCACCGCCGGCTGGAAGTGAGGTGGTAATCTCAAATTCCCCGTTCCCCTTGTAATCGGGATGGATATGATCGAAATAAGATAAGTCTTTACTAACGACGATCAGGTGAAGCAGTTTCTCGTGGTTCATGTCAAACTTCTCAATTGCTTGGTTCTGTTCATTCTGGATCTTCATTTTTAGTGTTGTATTGGCTCCTGCAACCGGATTTTCAGTTGACCACACGGCATGAGTCACCACGGAGGATACGGTTGACTCCGCTGTATTTGCACCATGACCATGGGTTGCTTCTGCTTTCGGTACCTCTAGCGTTTGACTGACTGCCGGTGCTTGTTTTCCAAATCCATATCCTGCAAAGAAAGTCATCACCACAAGCAAGAGAACTAACACAAACTGCATCTTTCCGTTCATTGCCATATCCCCTTCTTTTCCTGTTTTACCCGCATTCTGTAATCGCAGGGCATTCAGTACAACGGATACTGAGCTTAACGCCATCGCGGTTCCGGCTAGCCAAGGCTCAAGATAACCGAATGCTGCAATAGGAATCCCGACGACATTGTAAGCCAGCGCCCAAAACAAATTTTGTCTGATATTCACCATCGTTTTCCTACTCATAGAGATTGCTTCAGGGATACTGTCCAAATCCCCTCGCATTAACGTAACATCGGCAGATTCCATGGCTACGTCTGTTCCCGTTCCAATGGCCATTCCGATATCCGCTGTCGCCAGTGCAGGAGCATCATTGATCCCATCTCCAACCATGGCTACCTTCTTGCCTGCTGCTTGCAGCTTCTTGACTTCATTCGCCTTACCTTCTGGAAGGACACCAGCTAATACGTGATCAATGCCTACCTGATTGGCAATGGCTTTAGCGGTTCGTTCATTGTCACCGGTGACCATCATGACCTCGAGCCCAAGCTCCTTCATGCGGGTAATGGCTTCTCTGGAAGTTTCTTTCACCGTGTCGGCCACGGCCAGGAATCCTGCATACCTTCCATTGATGGCAAACAACATCGCAGTCTTTCCTTGAGTTTCCAATCGACTCATTTCCTCTAAGGCACTCTCGATCCTAACCCCGTGTTGCTCCATGAGCTTTCGGGTTCCAATTAATACTTCATTGCCTTCAACCCTTGCTTGAATACCATATCCCGGAATCGCTTGAAATTCTTCCGTCGATGGGAGGTGAAGCCCTCTTTTCTGAATCCCGCTCACGATCGCTTCGGCAAGAGGGTGTTCTGAATTCTTCTCTGCTGTACCAATGAACGAGAGGACCTTCGCTTCTTCATATTCGCCAACGATATGAATATCGGTTAGCTCTGGTTTTCCTTTGGTCACGGTTCCTGTTTTATCTAAAAGGATCGTCGTGATCGCATGGGTATTTTCGAGGTGTTCTCCCCCCTTGAATAAAATTCCAAGCTCAGCTGCACGACCTGAACCTGCCATAATCGAAGTTGGTGTAGCTAACCCTAAGGCGCATGGACAGGCAATCACGAGAACGGCGATCGCTTTCTCAAGCGCTCCGGCGAAATCCCCTGGCTCCACTAGAAAATACCAAGCAAGGAAGGTGATGATGGCGATTCCCACGACGATTGGGACGAAGATTCCTGATATCACATCAGCGAGTCGTTGGATCGGTGCTTTAGAGCCCTGTGCCTCTTCCACCACTTTGATAATTTGGGCAAGTGCCGTCTCTTTGCCCACCTTCGTCGCCTTGATCTTGAGTACTCCTTCTTTGTTCATCGTCGCACCGATGACTGCATCTCCCGCTCGCTTACTAACTGGTAAGCTTTCTCCCGTTAGCATCGATTCATCGACGGCAGAGGATCCTTCCATGACCGTGCCATCTACTGGTATTTTTTCTCCGGGTTTGACAAGGACTTGGTCTCCAACGACCACGTTCTCAATCGCTATACTCCTCTCAACTCCATCACGAATCACAAGGGCGGTCTTGGCTTGAAGTCCCATGAGGGATTTGATCGCTTCCGATGAACGTCCTTTCGCCAGATTCTCGAACAGTTTTCCAAGTAAGATCAACGTGATCAATACGGCACTGGTTTCATAGTAAAGCTCGGAGGAGGGTTCGTAGATCGTGACGTATAAGCTGTAAAAATAGGCCGCTGATGTTCCTAGTGCTACGAGCACATCCATATTCGCGCTGCCATTTCGAAGAGCTTTAAACGCTCCAATGTAGAACCGAGCTCCAATCCAAAACTGAACCGGTGTAGCCAATGCAAATTGAAACCAGGGGTTCATCAAGATGTCTGGAGACCAAATCCAGGAGGTGAAAGAAAAATGGGTCACCATCGCCCACAACAAGGGAAGAGTTAATAAAATGGAAACGGATAGGATCCCTTGTTGCATTCGAATCTCATGTTTCCGACGATCCTGATCTTGGTTGGAGCCGCCTGATTCAGATTGAAGACTAGCTCCATACCCCAATTTTTCCACCTTTTTGATGATGTCCTCTACGGTGACCTCTTCTGATGGAAACTCAATCCGTGCGGTTTCCATCGCTAAATTTACCGTCGCTTTAACGCCTTGCATTTTGTTAAGTCCTTTTTCGATTCTCGTTGCACACGCTGCGCAGGTCATTCCGGATATCGCGAGCGTTTCCGTTGCCGTTGTATTCAAGGAAATGTCACACCCTTCTGTTGAATTCATTCTCTTGATAACATCATACGGCAGGTCACGAAACGCCAACGCGCAAACAATGCACGCCTCAACGCATAATTTTGCGGACTACACGCAAAAAAGACCGGTCGTTTGACCGATCTTCGAAAACCTGTTTAGGCGTTGTTAAAGGAATTTTAATTGCGTTTACCCCGCAAAATCTTGCGGATGAGCGTTAGTTTATTGATGAAAATTTGGATTTAGAGTTCAATGGAGTTTGGTTGTGCAATGGCCATTACCTCTTCAAGTGTATTAAAGGCTTTTTCAGCTACATTTAAACGCTCTTGTAATCTCTCCATAATATCCCCTCCTTTTGAACTTTTTGACGAATAGCTGGATCAGCTTTAACCAAATCAACTATATCTACACGGTAAGGAATGAGTGATTCCTCTACAGCATCACGAAGAGTGTTGAGTAGCGATGGAGATATCCCCTCCTCTTCTGAATCAATAGCTATATCGATATCAGAAGAGCGCTTTTCTTCATTTCTAGCCCAAGATCCAAATAAGTAAACAGAGACGGGATAGTCTTGTGCAGCTTGTACCACTATGTCTTTAACTTGATCTAACAGCATTTCTCTATTCAATCTACCTTCGGCATGAACCACAATAGCCAACCCCTTTAGCTGTACTATCCTCATTGTATCATAGGGAAATTAGGCAAAACAGGAAAACTGGTAACAGGCACTTAACTAAAAGCACGTTAATGATTTCAACGCAGCTACCGGATGCGTTTAGCCGAACGCGCAAACTATGCTCCCCTGCCCGCGGATTTTTGCGTAGGCACGCAAAAAGAAAAGACCAGTCACAAATGGACTGGTCGGAATTAGTATAGATCCTCTGCCGGAAGAATCCCTAAGCTTTTGGCCTTCTTAATCACCTCTACGCGTGAGCTGACATGGAGCTTCTGAAAAAGCCCAGTTAAGCTATATTCCAATGATCGCTGGCTGATCATCAGGGTTTTAGAAATCTCCTTATTGCTCTTTCCCTTCGCCAATTCACGAAGCAGTCGGTCCTCGTCCTGCGTGATGGTGGTTTCATCATGATCTTTATCACCCTGGACAACAATCTCCTGGCGTCTTAGCTGCTTCAGAAGTTGCATGGGAATGATGGCTTCCTTCCTCGCGGCACAGCGAATGGCTTGCACCAGCTGTTCTCTCGTAGACGTTTTCGAAATGAAGCCTGAAACGCCAGATTCCATAAGCAAATTGAAATGAGGGGCAATCTCAAATCCAGAGTAAATTAGTATGATCGCCTCGGGGCAATATTCGAGAACCTTGCGTGTCAAATCTGCTCCATTCACATTCGGCATGTATAAATCAAACAGCATCACATCAAATTTTTGAAGGCGAACTAAATCAGGTACATAATACACATCCGTTTCAATGGTGACATTCATATCCGGTTCACATTCAATCAGCAACTTCGTTCCCTCCACGACGGAACGATGATCATCAACTAATAAAATCTCCATAGGTTTCACCTCTCTGCTATAGTTTAGGGACCTGAATCGTGACATGAAACCCTTGTTGAGGGGCCGAACGAAAATCAACATGTCCTTCCAAGCTCAAGACCCTTTTTTCAATCCCAGAAATTCCCATATGATCAAATGACCCCTCCAAACCAGACAAATTCATGCCAACTCCGTCATCCGAATAAGAAAATTGGACATGATTCGCCTGAGAAGATAAGGACAACGTAATTTTACTCGCTCTCGAGTGTTTAGACGCATTGTTAAGCAGCTCTTGAACGATTCGATACAATCCAATAATTTGTTCCTCATTCAGAGTTACCTGCAGCTCTTGGGCCGTAAACTCAATTTCATAGTTTGCAAACATCCTGGTATACTCAAATAGACTTTTCAGTGACTCGACCAAACCCATTTTCAGCAGGAAGGGCGGCCTCAATTCGTTGCATGTAATGCGAATTTGATGGATGGCATCTAAGAGCCCTTCCTCGATTTGCGTCAGCTCTCTCTCTATTTTCTCCTCGAAGATAGTCGTTGAACGAAGGGATTCTAGTTTCCGATACCAAATAATTAAGTCTTGAAGAACTGAATCGTGCAGATCGCTAGATAATGAGGATCGTTCCTTCTCGGACAAGTTAAATAGGAGTCTGAGCATCCATTTGGGTGTTTCCTTCGTGGTGACGAATTGTTCCAGTCGCTTCATCAAGTCCTCTATTAAATGAAGATTGTCATACAGAATGGTGACATAATGCACAGCAGTATCCAACCATTCTTCCTCAATACGAAGCAAGGATTGATTCATGGTAATACGTAAATAAACGGGGTGTTCCTTTTCCCCAATGACGATCCACGTTTCATGTGGGTTCAGGGTCATCGATTCTTTACCCTTAGGAACTTCCACAATGGACACATCCGTGACCTGAAGTACCGCCCTCACCTCGTCAATGAGACGATTTTCTAGCTCGGAAACCTTCATCACATCGGTCAGATCATTCGAAAACCGGTTTAGACGTTGTTGAAGAAATTTATATCGTTCCTCACTTAGAATCAGCTCTTTTTCTTCCCTTTTCCGTTTCGTAATGTCTTTTATAATCCCGTGAATGCCATTCAATTTGCCAACTAGGAAAATGGGCACAAAGGTAATACTCACCATTTTCTCCCCCGCTTGGGTGGGGTTGAGACGACATTCAATATCCCTTGGTTTCCCCTGCGCAATGACCTCAAAAAGGGCTTCATAGACCTGGGATTGATCCTCATCATAAATAATGCCTAAGAAGCAACGATCCTTTAGGTGAGTTGAGTCGATTCCAGTGATTAGTTCGAAGGCTGGGTTGGCATTGACGAAATAGAATCCTGATAACTCGATCGAAAATACACCATCCAAATTGTTTTCAAATAACGACTTGTACCTTTGCTCACTCTCTTCTAAAGCCAGCTCCGAGCGCATCTTTTCCGTTATGTCTAGTACAATCCCATCCAATCTCTCCACTTCTCCAGTATGATCGAGCCACGGATGGACAAACATTTTGGCCCACCTGATTTCTCCTTCCATATGAATCATTCGAAAAGAATGGCTGATTGGCAACCCCTGATCCAGCTGAGTTTTTAATTCCCCCATCATGACTTCATTGTCATCGGGGTGAATATGATCATGCAAACGCATCGGATGATGAATGGCTTCCTGCCTTGGAATCCCCATCACTTTCTCCACACTTTCTGAAAGAAAGGAATAGCTGGTAAAATGCTTATCCGTAGAAAACACCAAAGCATCCACATTATCCAGAATGTTCTTAAGCAGCTGTTCCGTCTTCTTGCGATCTGTCACATCTCTAACCACTGCCACGAAATATTTGACATTTCCACTCCCATCTAATACGGGTTTGACCCGTGACTCCACGTGTACGGTGTGGCCTTTGGAATGCGTAAAGCGATAATCCAAATCTATAGATCGCTTCGATTGCAACGCTTCGAGATGTAGTCGTCGCACTCGCTCGCTGTCTTCAGGATGAAGGCTGGCAATAGAATCCGTACCTACGTAGTCTTCACTATGGTAGCCAGATAAGGCATGAAAGGAAGGGGAAACATATCGCACCATAAAATCATTGTCAACTAGCACAATTGTATCGGAGGTATTTTCCGTAATGATAGCCTCTACCCTTAACAGGACCGTATAGGCCATCGGGCGATTCTCTTCATCTAAGATCGGTATCAAGTTGACATCCGCATTGACGCTTGCTCCATCCCGGTCAGAGATTTGCTTATGAAACAAGGGTTCATCCGTAAAACCAAATCGCTTCTCATATTCACGGTTGCCCCAAATGAATCGATCGTCGAGATCAATAATATAAATAGGATCGGGCATATTCAGAAGCCATTGCTGTGCACCCTTCAAGATATCCTGGTATTCCCCCATATTTTGCCTCCTTCTTGTCATCATCTACTTACAGTCATTATAGATGAAATTCGAAGAGTTAACGCGCAAAAAAATAGGGTGTGCACGCAAAATAAGAGATGGTTAACAAATGATCCGTCCCCCTCAAAATGTGATAATTTGCCTCTATACTGATTAGAATGAACGTGGTCATTTATTTATTAAAAGATGGCTCATAGTTGGTCTATTTTTTTTGTCATGAGGACATCCCAAGCTAGGAGAGCCCCTCTCCCTCTTCTCAACTCTCCCCTACAAGGAAGAACGACCTTTCATCTTTCCCAACACAGGAAACCTACCTGTTTCTCCAGACTTTAAAATGGGGCCAATCACTTACCTAGGAAGGATCACAAAGTGAGAACAACTGAAGCAAGATGAAAGCATTTTATATGTAAGACACCGAGAATAAAGAAGAGGAGGAGAAGCAATCAGCTTCCCCTCCTCTTCTTTTTTGGGGCAAATAACGACTAGTGAGGAATAAATAGAGTGGTCAAATTAAAGTAAATGGAAAGGATTATCTTCTTAATTCAAACAACTGTTTCTCATGTTCAACGATCTTGTAGTCATAGAAGCGCATGGCTTGTTTAATATCTTTAACATCCGCTTGCAGTTCCTGAATCGCTTGCCTGTTTAAAAGAATTTCAGCTTTAAGGCCGAGCTGCCCTTGTTCTAAAGACTTCTGACCTTCTTCTAATGATTTGTGAGCTTCTTCTAAAGACTTCTGACCTTTTTCTAATGACTTCTGACCTTCTATTAAAGACTTTTGGCCTTCTTTTAGTGATTTTACATCACCCTCTAATGAAACGAGCTTCTCAAAAATTCGTTGCAGCATTTGTTCTTGGTTCATTTTTATCACCTCCTCCCACCTATCTTACCATAGCTTGTCCAACCTGCAAACATTACTAAAGGGAAACCCAGGGCTTCTAACGGAGGGTACAGACCCAAGGGTTCTCGTCAATGCTACGTGGAAGACTGGACCTCATCCCACTGATCAGCAATCTGGGTTTCCCCATCCTGTTTCCTGGTATCTACTCACAAGGGTAGAAAGCAAAATGGAAGCCCTCACCTCCTCGATCGCAGACATGACCCAGGCGATTCACGGATGGCAGAAGGAGACTTAGTTGGAGGAGACCCTAAACGATTGAAACAAATAGAACCCTATCCATGATTGAAGGCTGGATAGGGTTTATATTGTACTTTTGAATTTTATCTATAAACAACCAACCAATGCCAATTCATGAATTCTTCTACTTTGAAGATCCTTCTCCAGGCGAATGCTTCGCAATTCCTGGGCGAGGCTTTCCTTTTCTACGTTAAGCTTCATAGCATCTTCATTCAACTGTGAGATCATCTGTTGATCTTCTAAAAGAGTAGACTGATATAACGATAATTTGTCTCTTAATCTCTTTTTTTCCTGGTTATGTTTATTTATCTTTATACATACAAGAGCTATTATTCGCGTATATATTTTCTTCAGTTCATTCAATCGATGTTGCACATTTAGTTGATCCATTTGGTTGGCGTGAATATACTCTATTAATTGGCTTCGATGTCCATCAATCTCATGTAATCTCTCTTCACATTTATCAATCTTGGCAACCAATTCTAATTCACGGTCCAAGTAATGATCGAACTTACGGATGTACGTCAGGAGACGAGTTGGTGCTTGGCTTCCTTCGCTTGAGAATGATCCTTTTATCGCCAAATAACGGTAGAAAAGTTGCTGGTCCGCTTGATTCTTTTCATCCTGTGGAAAGGTGAGTCGATTCAAGACCTTCTCGAGATTAGCTGGAGTGAGTATAGCCGTTTGCTCCATCGGAGTCAGCAGTGGAACAGATCTTTCAGACGTAATATAGAGCTCATATATAGGGAGGTCCGTCAGGCCTAATCTATTCCGCAGCCCTCCCAATATACCTCTGCTTTTTCCTAAGGACCAGCTCGTTACTACTTGATTCTCGGAATGGATATGAATTCCGTCTTCCTGGTGGTTAAAAGGATGAGTAGTAGAAACATGTATTTCTGGATAAGCAAAGGATAGGTGGTCTATTTTTTCAGGGAAGATATGGAATACATAAACGGCATTATCCGTTATCAAGAGGCCATCACAATTCCAATCGTCCCACTCTAGTCGAGGGATGATGTATAGATACGGAAATTTCTCCTGGAGTCGTTGAAGAAGCTTCCACAATTCAAGCAGCCGATCAAATTTCATTATCTGCTGTTGTGTTGGAACAAAATGACCTACATCTTTGGCTTTGATCCCGCCTACGTTTCGGGCTTCTTTTTCCATCTCTTCCCGTTTTCTCATGATCTCTCTTAGTTCTTGATTCATCCCTATTGCCTCCACCAGCTATTCCCCAAAGAAATTTATATTGGAGAGATAGCAGTTAAACTCCTAGCCTTCTAGTCCATCGTTAAACTTTTTGTATTCAATCTCAACATTAAGCTGATTCATTCGTTTCGTGATATCGGCTACGGTTTGCTCGATATGCTCAAAGTTTTGTTCAATAATGGCTTTGCTTTCTTCCGCAGTATTTAACAGTTCTATGCCACTAAGAACCCTCATCTGCTCCCATTGAATAGGACTCAGGATATGGCCGACGTCCTCAACCTTAGATAGGAGATCCTGAAGTTTCATATACATACCATATGCCTCTTGCAAACGAGTTCCAACATAACGAAGAGATTGTTCATCAATATCCCCAGTTGGCTTCATATCAGATTGCAGGACAGAATAAGCAAGCTGCATATGACGGTTCATTTGTCCAATATCCTTCTTCAGAGATAAGAAAATACGAAGTTTATTGGTTTCTAACTGATATTGGGTCATTAACTGTTCAAGAGTCGGTGCAACAGGAAGAGTGGACTTATATTCCATCACTTTTCTTCTACTGAACACATAACCATTGGATATTTTAATCCCGCCCAGCTGTTTGTAATGATCCATAATAAAATCTTGGTTACGTTCTAATATAGAAGATGCTGTCTTTACGTCAATAGGATCAAAGGTTTGCGCTTCACCAATCTTAATATACTGACATAAGAACCCAAGGTGTGTTTGATACCAGGCTTCCGGTACTTGGTAACCACGATCTTCGTCACCCAGACTTCTCCATAATAAAGGCAAGATTTGATGTACGGCGTCCACAGCTTCATTTGTTATTATTCCTTTTTCTTCACTGCCGACAACATCAATCAAGGCCTGGAAAGCTCTACCCAGTTTTGTTTCTTGCAGCTCCTGAAGACTCTTATCAGGCAATTCCGCCACTTGGAAGTTCTCTTCCATCTGCCTCTTTAACGTCTGATAGGCCTTAGGAAGAAGCACCTCAATTTCAGCATTGAGTTTTGCCACGGAAACCTGTTGAATGGATGTAATGACCTCTTGAGGAGATACATCCGCCTTCATCGGTTCAGGTTCAAAAGTAGTACGTTGTGGTGGGTTAAATGGGCCAAACAAGTCCTCATCCACAGCATCAGATGCAGGCTGCTGGTGTTCATGGGTTGGAGCCTGATCAAGTATAGGCGCTTGAGTTGCGGCCACTTCTTGATTTCCGTTTTCATTTTCCAAGTGATCCCATGGGTTCACATC
This sequence comes from Ammoniphilus sp. CFH 90114, assembly GCF_004123195.1. Taxonomy (NCBI): domain Bacteria; kingdom Bacillati; phylum Bacillota; class Bacilli; order Caryophanales; family Paenibacillaceae; genus Ammoniphilus; species Ammoniphilus sp. CFH 90114. The sequence continues at coordinate 11,908 of NZ_SDLI01000025.1, read as the reverse complement.
CTGATCCTCATCAGTGTCTTCAGCTGGTAAAGCTTCACTTTGAGTTTCATCGTTATTCGACTGAGGAGGATTTTGATCAATAAAAATATGATGAGGATCGTGTTCTCGAACCAAGTCATGCGTTTGATCTGATTCAATAAAATCAGTATGATTGCCCTCTTGTTCTAGTTCCCTAGATTCAGGTTCCAAGTTCGTCTCTACACTCTCACTTTCACTCTTTTCCTCTTGGGAAGATTCAGAATCGGATTGTGGAAGATTGGGATTACTAAAAAAGTGCGATGGAAGGGCGTCTTCTAAATTTAGGTACTCCCCTTCTTTGGGATTGGGTTGTTCCTTCTCTTGTTCTTGTGCAGCTCCATGTGCTGGATATTCATATTTTTCTTGATCAGACATCCTTCATTCTCCTCACCATATGTATGATATACTCCATCTTATTTACAAAAAGCTATACCTCTGGGGACGATAATTCTATTTTTCCTACGAGGCAGGTTTCACAATATAAGGAGGCCGTGCTTATTTCCGGGTTAATTGTAACGATCATCTCTTCAAGATAATCCGGACAGTCCCGGTTTAAGCATTTCTTGATGAGGGTTTGCACCATAGCCTGTTCCTCCTAGTTTCTATCATATAGGACTAATTACATATTAAACGATAGAAATGACAAAAATCTACATCATTCTGGGTTTGACAAATATTTCATGACCAACCCATTATTACCCCCTGCCGAGAACGCCTTCTTTCCCTTTAGCAATGCGGGATATGATGAGCTTCAGTTCACGACGCACGTCAGGGTGTGACTCGTGGTTTTGTGCTTGGTAATAGAAGTCTCCTTCAAGGTAGGCATGTTTTCCTAAGAGCTGATAAATGGAAACTCTTAACCTATGATTCTGTGCTTTTTTAAGTCTCTTTACCAATATCTCAACTACCGGCTTGGGTATTACGGTTGGGCGCTGCAGGGCTTCGACGAGAACCAGAGATTCTCCATCTGGCATAGAATATAACTGCTTGGCAATCGGGATAAGCATGTTTTTCGGAAGCTTGCTGATCCACTTCATAAGTTTATTTTGCTCATAGCTTCTTCCGTGAATTAACCGTTTTACATATGTTTTTACAGCCTCCTCCTCTCCTAGGCAGACCATACAAAATAAGGCATCCAAGTAGGTTGGACTCGATTCATCTCGCAGGTGTGGACGTATGCTTGGCAGATGATCCGCGTTCCCTAACCGTGCAAGGGCCTGAAGGGCCTTCTGTTGAATGGAAACCTCTGGATCCTTTAATACTTTTAGCATAAAGTCAGCCAAAAAGGTGTCGTTGGTAAAGCTCAAGCCTTCCATCGCTGCTAGCCTTTTCTCTGGTTGTTTCTCAAACGTATTTACGAGAAGCTTTGTCGCAGCGGATACTTTTAACTGGCCAAGCAATCGACAGATCAGCAGTACTCGATACTCGTCGTTCTCCTTCTCCAATGCTTCTGCTAGAATCGGTATGGCTGCGTCTTTATACGATCGAATGGCAATCGAAAAAATGGGACGAAGGTAATGAGCGGATACCTCCATATAGGCATCGAATAGTAAGGGAATGCCTGAAGGACCAAACTGATAGAATTCACTCGCCTGTTTATGGGCTTCACGAATGCTTTCTCCTTGATCTTCTCTAAGCGAGAGAAGGACTTCAATGATAGACAAGAGAGATCTCTCTGATTGAATTTGCAAGAGCGCACGTAAACACGGCGCAAAGTATTCGGGATTCTTCAGATGATAGAGCACTTCTTCTACAACCTCTTCATCTTGAAGCAACCCTCCAACCTGAATAGCTAAACGAACATGTGACAACGAACTGGATTGCCTAAGAATACCCTTAAGGATCATTCGTCCTTCCCAGCTACGAACGGTGATTCTACTGACGAGATGAACCAGTTCAAGCCACCTCTTGGGATCAGAGATATCGAACAAATGCACTTCTCGATAGATGTCTTCAATCACTCTATCTCCGTAAACGGCAAGCCCGTCAGTAGCCTTTCTCACATCTTTTAATGTACCTGTTGCCATTACTCTCAGCAAACTCATGACATCTAATCTTTCTTCTCTGCTGACACGTTGATTCTGTTGATCAAATTGAATCGGAGCATACCCAACATAGCCCATATACTCTACTTCGACTTCCCGCTCATGTCCATGATCATACACCGGTTTGTTATCGAAGAGATCCAAATCGATCTCCATGGACTTTTGTTCCGCTTGTTTTTTTAACTCTAATCGAATTTCTTGCTTTTCATCCCTTGTTAGATGTATGGTCATACTCGGGATCCCTCCCTACTTAAGAATCGAATTTGATTTTATCTAGATTCTTGATATGGAATTCCTTCTCTTCCTGCTCCCAAACATGGGACCCAACGTTGACATCGATGACTTCTGACTCTTTTCCTTTAAGCCATGCCTTGACGCTAACATCTCTTTCCTCGTTGCACTTTACTTGCAAAATTAAGGGCGCTCCCACTTCTACAGGTTCTTTAAAGGTAATGGAAGCGGATTTCAGATTTTTGGTAATCGGAGATTTCGGGTCTTCAGCCGTGAATAAGTCTAGCTTCATACCGTAAACCGTCTTGTGGGGACCTGTGACGAAGAACTCATCTTCAATCAATCGTTCATAGGGAAGACTCGTCCCTTTCTCTAACAGGGCTACTGAATCGCTCTTAAATACTCTAATAAATACATTGTTCTGAATCGTATTCTTTACTCCAATTTTCGTGGCAGCTTCTTCTCGCTTATTCGCAACCATGTCATGATAAACGGCAGCACCTCGGGAAACCGCGTACATGGGATTCACTGAGCGTATAGGTTTTAATCGTTTATCAAATAGTTCATAGATCCTTTCCTGGACGGCCGGATAGAAGGTCATCCCCCCAACCAGAAACACAGCATCGATCTCTTCTTTCTTCATCTCGCCTTTCTTGGCTTGTGATAAAGCATTAAGAATGGGTTCTTCAATATTCACTGAAGAAGAAAGTTGAGCATACAGCAAGGGCTCTACGATCTGATCATACTCTTTTTTCGTCATCGTAAAGATCGTTGCCAGTTTTTCTGGAGATGTAAGGGTATAGCGAAACGTGAGTTGATCAAATTGCTCTTTGTTTTCATAATAATCCGTTTGCTGCATGATCAGCTTATGATTTATTTGCGAAGCAAAATGGATCTTAAACTTTTCAGCGATGGACAGAAGCGACTCACGGATTTGAGGAAATTCACTTCGAAACTCACGCTGAAGAGTTTGAATGGTGTAGCCCGTTTCCAGGCATAGTTTTTCTAACAGATACTTGGCTACGAGTCGATCAAAATCAAGCCCACCCAGCTCCATATATTGTGAGATGGACAACTCTTGAATATCAAGGTCACCCGTTGCGTTTTCCTTAACCTGCAAGATAGATACATCACAGGTCCCACCGCCCAGGTCGAACACCATCAAATTTTTACTCTGTCCATGGAATTGAATCTTCCTGGAATCCGGATGAAGCTTTTTTTCTTCATTTAAGAAGTCTAGCAGCGCTGCTGTTGGCTCCGGTATCGTATGAATCTTATCTTTAGCAAAACCTGCTAGCTCGGCAGCCACTCTCGTTGCTTTATCCTGCTGAAAGTTAAAGTTTGCTGGTACAGTAATCACCACACTATCTACGGGTTCTCCCATGTAGTATTGCTCAGCTTGCATTTTCATAGCTTTTAAAATATAGGAGGAAACCGTCTCTGGGCGATACTTCTTCTCATTGATTGGCCAACTTACTTCCTCGCCCATATACCTCTTGGCTTCTCGAATCACATTCTGAGGATAGAAGTGCGCCATCTTTCTCGCATACCTTCCGATGTAGGGTTGATCCTGCTCATCCACAAATAGGGCGCTCGGCAGCGTTTTTTCTAGGGAAATGTTGCTTCCGCTCTCGTCAAGCTGAGTAATATCTAGAGTAACAGGGGTAATATGCTTTCCATCTTGGTCCAGATGAGCCACCGAGATCGTCGAATTCGTTGTACCTAAATCAATTCCCACATAGCGCATGGTTACTTCCTCTCCTTTTCTAAGATGACTTCCTCTATTAATGGGAGAATCATGACCTTCCCATGGAAGGTCCAGCCGCATTGAACCAGCTGGATCGGAATTTCATCTTCCTTTGATTGAATCGGTCTTCTTGTCATAAAGGTCTTCGCGAGCTCGTCTCTTTTCAAATGGAAAATCCTATCTTTTTCCAACCCTCCGGAATAACTCTCTATTCCATGGAGATTTAAGATGGAGAAGAAGTTGATTAATCGCCCTACGCTAACCACTCGATTAGCGGGCAAGTTTCCCATAGACTCATCATACAGTTCAGATAACAGGTACTCAGATGAAGAACCTCCTATCGCTTCAAGAATCTTCATCATAGACTCTTCGGAAGTCATATCGCGTGATATGATCTCCTGACTCTCCTTCTTTTTTGAAGGTTGTTCCATCTCTATCACGGCAATATCTTCTGAAGATAGGATAGGTTGCAAAAGGTTTCTTAGACCCTTAGAATAAACTAGTCTTCCCTTGAATAAAGAACGGTACTTTTCTAGCATCTCTAAATCAAGTGATTGGTTCTTTCTAAAGCCCATTACTTTTAAAGCTGCTTTTACTTCTCGATCCGGTGAATCACCCCATAACGTTTGAAGGACATGCTTCACCCAGCCAACAACGGAAGAAAGGGATTGAACTTCGCAAATGGCAAAGCGGAGCAGCAACTGAACCAACCATGCCTCTCTTGTTTCCATTCCTGCGAGTTGCTCTCCGGTACAAATGGACTTAAACATCTCCACTCTTTCCAGGGGGAGAATGGACTTCACCGTTTCCTGATCAATCTTTAATGAAGATTTTTCATTCCAACTTTTCACGGCGAACGAAGTTGCTTCTTCTATCTCTTCTGCATGATGATAGGTTAACGATTCCACATAATGCTGAAGCTCCCAAAATCTTGCCAAGCGTTGCGTTCTATTGTTTATTCCATCTAATTTCAATAGTTTTCGGATCTCTTGTTTGTTCGAGCTACTCAAAAGCAATTGCTTGTCGTTCATCCATGAATTCAACCAAATATGTTTCATAGACTCGTTAGAAGGATTCATGCCTTCTCTCCCCTTCCCAACCGATATATTTTCCCGTTAAAGGCAGGAATGACTGTTAAATCTTCACCTGCTGCCTGTGCTAAATCTATCACGGTTGGATAGATTGTCTTCCCTTCCACTAAACTTTCTACGGATTCATACGCTTTGGTATGCTCGCCATGCATGAGAAATACCGCCTGCGGTCGCAATTGCAAGATTAGTTGCACAATGTCATCTCGCTTAGCATGGGCAGAAAACCGAAAAGATTCCACTTGTGCGTGAGAATCATAGCTATTATCGTTCAGCTGAACGCGTCCTGTCCCACGCTCACGAGTGCTATCCAATAACTGGGCAGCAGGACTTGCTGGATCCAGATAGCCGGAAAAAGCAATAGTATTCCTCGGATCTGCTAGGAGATATTCGGCATAATCGGCCGATGCACTTCTCGCCAGCAACATTCCCGAGCTCGCAATCACGGCATTGCCTTCCGGAATAATGTATCGATCCATAAAGTGAGAAAAGGTAAAATCCCCATTCTTTTTTCGGGTATACAGCTCCTTCGCGGACTGAATCCCTTTTCCAATCAAAGAAAGCTCTTTGCCTTCCTCTCTATAGCATTGTTCATAGACTCGGCATACTTCCGCTACTCGACCATCTAAGTAGAGAGGAAACGGAAGATATCTCTCATGCTGATAGATCTCTTGAAGAAGAGCAATGATCTCCTGGGAACGCCCGATAGAGAAAGCAGGGAAAAGCATCGTCCCTTTCCTCTCCAACGTCTGTTGTAGACAGGATACGATTTGCTCAGCCGTTTGCTCCCGACTAAGCACACGGTTCGATGGATGATACCCATAGGTGCTCTCCGTAATTAGGATATCCACTTCCAGTCCTGGTGGAAGCTTCATGCCTTGAACCGTCATCTGGTCCTCCATAGAATAATCTCCGGTAAAGAGAATACGAACCCCGTCCAATTCAAGGTGGATGGAAGCCGCTCCTAATATATGCCCGGAAGGAATAAACCGAACTTTCCATTCCTTGTCCTTAGAAGGGATGGTCCATTCTTCCCCCATTTTCACTTCTTGTATAGAAAGAATCGTATCCTGAATAAGGTCAAGCGAGTGCCAATCCTTCGTATCCTGGAGCATCACCTTCATTAAACGTTTGGTAGCCCTACTCGTGTAGATCGGCAATTGTGGATTCTGACGGTAGACATACGGTACTGCCCCAATATGATCTAAATGGGCGTGGCTGATTAGCAGCGCGTCGAAATCATCAAAGCCTAGTCCTTCCACATGCAGAGGCGAATAATCCGGAATGGGATGATTTCCGTGAATATGCATCCCGGCATCAAGGAGAATATGATGATCTCCTATACTTACGGAGATGGAGGTTCCCCCAATCTTTTCTCCACCACCTATGAAGATCATTTTCACGCTTTCCAAGATGCGAGGATCCTTCGTTTCGGTTGCTTTCGACTGCCAAAAGCATTGAATCACTTCTTTTCGATCAGGATGCTTCTTCAGCTCCTCCGTCCAAAACCTCTCCATCTGAGAATCTTGCCGCTCTCTTAATCTTTCACCGTATAAAAGAGCTGTCAGCAAATCATTTGGAAGTACCTTTATTTGCTCCTCAATTAAGGTACTCCAGTTTGAATCCCCGGCAGCTTTTAGCAAGAGACTAAGGAAAGTACCTCGCTTTTTCTCCAGATAGGGATCTTCAAAGTGAATCCTACTTAACTCATTGATGGCAGAACGGTTTAATCTACCGTGAACAAGCAAATGATAGAAATGAGCTATCCATCCCACATCACCAGTTAAACGAGAATAAATGCTATCCCAATCCTCACGTTTCACAAACGCGGCAATCTCGTCTAACATAATGCTCCAATACCCAATTTCTTGCTCGTGTATCAGCCATTCTCTCTTAAGATAGATCAACCGACGAAGCTGATAGCGCGCTTGCGCTATACGGTGAAATCCAAATTCCATCTCAATTATTAATAGTAAGCATTGTATATAGGAAGGCATCAGAAACTTTTCGAATTTCACCTTCTTTTCTACTTCAACAAGAAGGTCGGTAACCTGGAGGTACCCTTTCATGGCTTCCCCACGTTCCTTAAAAACACGTGCAATCCGAATCCGCATATCGAACTTCTTCTTTATTTCTGGGATCGTTAAAAGCCATTGCAAGTCTTCTAATGAGCCTACTCGTTTCTCAACTAGTTGCATGAGCAACTGTCCGCTCGTTTCAAGGGTAGCCCCTTTTTGGAGCGCAGTATAGAAGCACCTATAACTAGCTTCCTGCTCCCCTTGCTGGTAGAAAAACTTCCCCACGCGTACCAAGTCTTCTTCTTGCAATTCACTCTCCCATCCTCGAAGTCGTTCAAAGCAGTACTTTGCCCTTGCAAGATCTCCATAATTCTCATAGCGGTAAGCTTGGTTCAGCCACTCTATCAAGTTCTCCATATATATTCCTTTTCCCATAAAAAATAGTCGCAGCCCCGTACAAGAGCAACGACTATGATCATAGACCTATGATCCCGATTCAGTCGAAACCCGGGATCATAGCATAATGCCTTAGACCCGTGGCTTTGCGTCCTCCCCTTTCAGAGAGTTTGCCCTTGTCGAATGGAGTAAAATAATGTAGGACTTTCGTATCATTATCTTACCATAAGTCTTATATATGTTAAATACTTGGTCGTTAGGAAATGATATCCTATCATGTTTCCTTCGCGTGTTCCGCATAGGTCCAGCCAAAATTAATACTGAACTGAGGGACTGACCCTTGTCACAAAGTAAAGTGCAACGCACTTTACCGTTGTCGGACATGAAGATTTGGATTTAGACCTACGATAAAAAGGAGCAGCACATCTGCTCCTTTCAATCATTTTGCGTTGCATCTTCTACGAACCGATAGAAGTACATTTTCTATGAAATAATATACCTTTTCTTCACCTTCACTTCTTGATTGGACTGTAAAGAGGATCCACTCATCGGGGGAATCTGTTCTTTTACCATGCTGATCCAGAATCCTTGCTTCCTCATCACTCATGTGTCCGGAAAAATAGATATCCCATGTTCCCAGTTCATTTCGAAATCCAATGGTACTGATGGAACCATGTTCTTCGTCCCAATAATCAATGTGCCAGTGTCTACCGCGTAAATGTTCCTCTATTTCTTTTTTATAATCTTCGTAACAAGTCTCAATCTCGATAACTTCCATGTCTTCACCAAGTTGATCGTCAGGAATCTTGACAGGCTCAGGTACAACGTCATTATCGTAAATAATACCTGCGATTGTATAAGCTAAATCCTCTTTTGCCTTCTTAATTGCTTTATCCCTTGTACGGCCCCTGCTTAAAGGAAAATCCCACCCAGAATCACAAAATAAAGTTGGAAAGTATACTCCGAAATCCCCATCATTTTCCCGCTGTATGAAAGCTGGATATTTCCACTTGGTTGTACCCATAGTTCCCCCCCCTGAGACAATTGCATTTGCTCTGACCGGACACTGAGTCCGTTATCTCCTCGAAAGATCCCATTTTAAAGGTCTTTGAGGACACAGGATACGTTATTGGTTAAAAAACAGTTGAAAAACGTATTATTTTAGTAAGATAACAGAACCTGAGTCCAATATTTTTGAAAAATAGCCATTTTTAAGCAAATAACGTACCGACAGTCCGCCAACTTTTATTATTCTGTAATTTCCCACTGTGGATTCCAGACTACTTCCCATAAATGACCGTCAGGGTCTTGGAAATAGCCTGAATAACCACCCCAAAAAGTATCATGTGCCGCGACTGTTATAGTTGCACCCGCATTCTTTGCCTGTTTCATCACCTTATCAACTTCATCTTTGCTCCCTACATTGTGTCCAAGTGTAAATTCAGTAAGGCTTGGTGGGGTCTGAATAAGCTTTGTATCATGAGCAATATCTTTGCGATTCCAAATTGCCAGCCTCAATCCTGCTTGCAAGTCAAAAAAGGCAACGGCTCCATGTTCAAATTCTTCTCCAACGATTCCTCTTGTATCCCTGATAAAAGCAAAAAGCTAAATCGTTTCCAGACGAACCTCCAAGAGAATCAATAGCAGCATCGGCGCCTATTCCTTTTGCATCCAACACAAAAAGCTCCTTAATATAAATTAGAATAAAGGCTCCATCGCATTTCTCTATCTGTGTTGGTCAATAAGAATGGGATTCCCATCTGGATCTTCAATAAGAAAACTAGCTGGTCCAGTAGAATGGGTGTCTGCCTCGTTAATAATATTTATTCCATTGCTTCTGAATTCTTCTTGTAGAACTCTTACATCTTTGAATGGGTTTACTTCTTGAGCTTTATTGTTCCACCCCGGATTAAAAGTCAACATATTCTTTTCAAACATTCCTTGAAACAGTCCAATCGTACAATCGTCATTTTGCATGATTAACCAGTTTTGTGTAATATCCCCACCAAAAACATGAAACCCAAGTTTTTCATAGAACTCTTTAGATGTCTTAATGTCTTTGACATTTAGACTGACTGAAAAATTGCCTATACTCTTATCCATGCCTATCACTCCTCTTAATCTATTAAAGGAGCAGTAATATCTGCTCCTCCCCAATCATTTTGCGTTCACATCTGGTTGATGAATGCCAAAGATATTTCCTTCGGTATCCATATAGTATCCCTGCCACGCCATTCCAGGCAGCGCATACTTGGGCATTGCTACCGTGCCCCCATGCTGAAGAATCTTCGTTTCCGTTGCATCGTAATCTTCCACTCCCATCGTACAAGCGAATCCATTTAAAGCCTGACCTGTTTCTGGCGGTGCACTTTGACGTTGCATCAAAGCCCCATTGATTCCAGGTTCATTTTCGTTGCCCGTTACGGCTCCAAAGTAAGGCATTCCTGCAAAGTCACTCCAATCTTGAAATGACCATCCAAACACCTCTCCATAGAACGTCTTAGCCCGTTCCATGTCATTCACATGAATTTCGAAATGAATTAATCTTCCCATGATTACCTCCAGTACTTTTACAGGAATAATTTAGTAGAACAAACTACAGTATAGCCTTTTTCGGTATTTCCAAGACGTCATCCAACTGTTTTGGCGTCAATTATAGTTTTAACAACCTTTTGGAGACCCTGCGCTCTGATCGGACACAGAGTCCGTTATCTTCTCAAAAAATTACCTTTTGAAGGTCTTTGAGGACACAGGATACGTTATTCGCTTAAAAATGTTGAAAAACATACTATTTTAGTAGAATAACGGAACCTGAGTCCGCTGAACTTTGCAAAATAAGCGCTGTTAAGCCAATAACGAACTTACAGTCCGCCAACATTAATCAGCTATCCCTCTTCAACTAAACCTATCGTAAAATACGACATTTTCCCGGGGGTACATTTTCTTGGGAGCTGGATTTTCCTTAGGATAGCCTAACCCCAGTATAGCCAAAACGTGCCGTGCAGCCGGGATGGAAAGAGCGTTCCGTACAAAGGTTTCCCTACGTTCTGACTCTTCGGGGTCCTGCGTATGATGAACCGCCCCAAAAGCCACTCCGACTCCCAGTTCTACCGCACCAAGCCAAATATACCCGCATGCGATAGAAGCATCTTGGATCCAATATTTCTTGATGTCACTGCGGGTAGTACGGTTCATGCCGGCTTCGGGGATTCCCCCAAGTAGGGGTCTGACCCAACGTCATCAAGCTATATTACCAATAAATTACAAGGGAGAGAGGTTGTGACAGTCAACTGCAAAGTACTCCGTACTTTACAGTTAGCGTATATTTAAATAAGTGAAAAGAGTTTTCATGGTGGAGTGAGTGACAGTCCCTTGTCTCAAAGTAAAGCGCTTCGCGCTTTACTGATGACAAACACTCTCTTCCTTTGTTTTCACTATAGGATTTTGATAAATTTATCTAGGATAGAAAAAGCGAAAAGGTAAGGAGACATACGATGATTAATAAAATTGGAAAAGTAACTGTTTATGTACAAGATCAAGAACAGGCAAAAGACTTTTGGTTAAACAAAATCGGCTTTGTATTAAAATTCGAGCAACCTATGGGACCAAATGCATCTTGGATAGAAGTCGGTCCAAGCGAAGATGAATTTACCACTCTAGTTCTTTATTCGCAGTCTCTTATGGAACAACAAAAACCATCTGCCGTTGCGCATCCGTCTATTCTTTTCAGTACAACGGATATCGAATCAGCTTATAACAAAATGAAGCAAAAAGAAGTAGAAGTAGGAGAAATGATGAAAATGCCATTTGGAACTATGTTTACCTTCAAGGATCAAGACGGACATGAGTATTTATTAAGGGAAGATAAATAGCCAAAAAGTCATCGGTTCTGTCCGTTCGGCTCCACCATACATAATGCTAAAAGGCTGTTATCCTTAATTAAGGATAACAGCCTTTTACAAACCCATCAGAACATGCCATTCTCATTGGGAGAATCCTCGGGTATAGGCTGACCCACGTCCCAGAGTTCGACGATGAGACCGTTATTGAAGCGGAAGATATGAACCACAGCTCCTCCTAGTTCCTCTTTCTTTTGTTTTACATGGGAGTGAACCGCAACGATATCATCCTCTTCGATGGCACATTTGACCTCAAGGATTTTGTGAGGATTCTTTGCGGCGTTCTCTTCCATTGCGAGCATAAGAGAATCAGCATCTCCGCGGAAAAAGGGATTATGGTGGCGGAAACCCGGACCAATGTACCTCTGATATGCTTCGCGCACTTCCCCCGAAGCCACCAATTGCAAAAACGACACCGCCTTCTCTTTGTGAGAAGTCTTCATTACACATCCATCCTTTCTAGATT